>CAMPHL010000351.1 GCA_946885905.1 uncultured Pseudomonadota bacterium
GGCGCGAGCCCCATGTAGACGAGCGCGCGCTCGATGGCCCCGCGCTTGGCCGGGTCCTTCTCGCGGTCGGGATCGGGCACGCGGTCCTCGATGGAAACGACCATCTCGGGCGAAGTCCCCCACGTGACCTGGGGCTTCAACGCCGCCACGTCGATCTCCACCACGCGATCGAACTTCGCGCCCTCGTCGCTGACCAGCGTGCGCCAGTACGCCTCGGCGCGGTCCCACACCTCGCCCTGCGGCGCGAACGTGCGCCCGCGCAGGTAGTCGAGGGTGCGCTGGTCGACGGCGATCATGCCGGCGCGCGCGCCCGCCTCGATCGCCATGTTGCACACGGTCATGCGGCCTTCCATGGAAAGCGAGCGGATGGCCGATCCTCCGAACTCGATCGCGTGGCCCGTTCCACCCGCGGTGCCGATCTTGCCGATCACCGCGAGCACGATGTCCTTGGCCGTCACGCCGCGCGGGAGCGTTCCCTCGCAGCGCACCAGCATGGTCTTCATCTTCTTCTGCACCAGGCACTGGGTGGCGAGCACGTGCTCGACTTCGGACGTGCCGATGCCGTGGGCGAGCGCCGCGAAGGCGCCGTTGGTGCTCGTGTGCGAGTCGCCGCAGACCACCGTCATGCCGGGCAACACCCCGCCCTGCTCCGGCGCGATCACGTGGACGATGCCCTGGCGCTGGTCCTTCATGCCGAAGTAGCGCTTGAGCTCGAACTTCTGCACGTTGCGGTCGAGCGTCTCCACCTGCGTGCGCGAGATGGGATCGGCGATCGGGCGGTCGTTGCGGCCCGGGGTAGTGGAGACGTTGTGGTCGGCCGTGGCCAGGATCGAGCCCTCGCGCCAGACCTTGCGGTTCGCCACCTCCAGGCCCTCGAAGGCCTGGGGGCTGGTCACCTCGTGCACGACGTGGCGGTCGATATAAAGGAGCGCGGTGCCGTCCGGCTCTTCGCGGACAACATGGGAGGACCAGAGCTTTTCGTAGAGGGTGCGCGGGGACATGCCTGAATTATAAGGGCCGGTGAACTTCTCGGACGAGGGGCGTCAGACCCAAGGAACCCCACCTATCGGCGCATTCCCATGCAACCCATCAAGCAAGCCTTCGAGTCGAACGACCTCACCACTTTCACCATCGCCTGCGCCACCGTCGTGGGCGTGCTCCTCGCCCTGGCCCTCGCCCGCTTCGTCGTGGGGCGCGTGCTGCTGGCCGTCTCACGGCGCACCAGCAACCGCTTCGACGACGTGGCCGCGCGCGTGGTGGCCGAGACCAACCTCTGGCTGCTCTCCCCGCTCGCGCTCAAGGCGGGCGCCTCGGTGCTGGAGCTCGGGCCCGCGATCGACCGCGTGATCGACATCGCCGCGATCAGCGGCCTGGTGCTGCAGGCGGGCCTCTGGGCCACGCGGATGACGCGCGAGTGGATCGACCGCCGCGTGTCCAACCGCGAAGGCGCGGAAGGCGACGCGGTGATGGCCCTGGGCCTGCTGGGGTTCGCCGCGCGCGTGGCGATCTGGGCCGTGGTGCTGCTGGTGCTGCTCGACCAGATGGGCTTCAACATCACCGCGCTCGTGGCCGGGCTCGGCATCGGCGGCGTGGCGATCGCCCTGGCCGTGCAGAACGTGCTGGGCGACCTCTTCGCGTCGCTCTCCATCGTGCTCGACCGCCCGTTCGTCGTGGGCGACTTCATCATCGTGGACGAATACCTCGGTACCGTGGAGCGGGTCGGCGTGAAGACCACCCGGGTGCGCAGCCTCTGGGGCGAGATGCTGGTCTTCTCCAATTCGGACCTGCTCAAGAGCCGCATCCGCAACTACAAGCAGATGCGCGAGCGGCGGGTGGTGTTCTCGGTGCGCGTCACGTACCAGACCCCGGCCGACAAGTTGCGGGCGATCCCCGCGATCCTCCGCGATGCCATCGAGGCCCAGCCCCGCACGCGCTTCGACCGCGCGCACTTCAAGGAGTACGGAGAGTACGGACTGGTCCATGAAGCCGTGTACTACGTGCTGGACGCCGACTACAACGCCTACATGGACACGCAGCAGGAGATCAACCTGGCGATCCTGGAGGGGTTCCTGGCCGAAGGGATCGAGTTCGCGCTGCCGACGCGGACGGTGCACGTGCAGGCGCCGGTCGAGGCCATCTCCACGGCACGGCGGGCGCCTTCCTATGCGCGGCCCTGACCGGGCGCGCCGCCAGGGCTACCTTTCGCTCAGTTGCGCGCGCGTCCTGGGACCGAGCAGCGGGACCAGCTCGCCGAAGAAGCGCTCCGTCTCGCTGTCGCGCGCGAACGAAAAGGCGACCACGTCGCGGGTTTCCCGGTCGCCCTCGGCCATGCCACGCTCGAGCATCTCGAGGATCTCGGCGAGCTCCGAGGCGTAGGCATCGAGATCGTGGGTCGCGACCAGGGCGAGGCAGTGGCCCACGCGCTTCAGCACCTCGCCCATGAAGACGTGGGGCAGCAGGATGCCGTAATCGCGGATGTGCATGCGTCGCGCTTCACGCAGCCGGACCGATGCCTTGCAGAGCGCATCGACCAGCTCGGAGTTGTCCATGCCGCTGCGAGCCACCTCAGCGCCCGCGCTTGGGCAACTGCGCCGGTGCCGGGCGTTGCCGCGCGCGAATCTCGGCAACCCGGCGCGCGGCTTGCCGCCATCCGACGATCACCCGCTTGCGGGGCAACACCTTGAACGTCGGATCCATGTGCGCTCCGCGTGGGAAACGGCAACTATGCACCCATTCAGGGGCCGATGGCCGCCTCGATGATGGAGAACCTTCGATGCTCGAAGCCCGATCACCTTTCCGGCGTAACCCCGTATAATGCGCGTGCAGGATCGTCAAGCAGTCGAAGTTTCAGCGCTACCTTCCGAAGCCGCTTTTGCGAGCGGTGCCAGTTGGCAGTCAATTCCCCTACTTGATCGTTCATGACCCGTTCCCGGGTCGGGATAGCCCGGGCTACTCAAGAAAGGAATCGCAATGGCCAAAGGCACCGTGAAGTGGTTCAACGACGCAAAAGGTTTCGGCTTCATCACCCCGGCGGACGGCGGCAAGGACCTCTTCGCCCACCACACCGAAATCCAGGCGAGCGGCTTCAAGTCGCTCAAGGAAGGCCAGCAGGTGGAGTACGAGCCGATCAACGGCCAGAAGGGCCCGGCGGCCTCGAAGATCCGCGCGATCTAGTCGTCCCGCCAGCTCGTTTGTCACCCCGGCGAAGGCCGGGGCCCGCAAGAGGCCCGGAGAGAAACCGGGCCTTTTGCTTTTGTACGAGGCAGGCTCACCTGGTGAGCCCAGGCGCCCTTACCGTGGCCCCCATGACTTCCCGCCAACAACGCAGGAACGATCGGAGGCGCCATGACCGCCCCTCTCACCACCCACGCCCGCGTGCGCATGCAGCAGCGCGGCATTCCCCCTGCTGCACTGGATGTCCTGCTCGACTGGGGACGCGAGGCGCACGACCATCGCGGCTGCCGTATCGTGCGCTTCGACAAGCGAAGCCGGCGCCGCGCGGCCCGTGTGCTGGGCGACGGGTACCGGCGTATCGAGCTCTGGCTCGACGCCTACGCGGTCGTTGGACCTGATGACGCGGTTGTGACG
>CAMPHL010000352.1 GCA_946885905.1 uncultured Pseudomonadota bacterium
GCCTGCCGCCGGGGGGCGAGCTCAGCGTGCCCGTACTCATGATCGCCACGGCGCTCGCGGCCGCGGTACTGGCGGTGGCGGACCTCGTGCACGACCGCTGGGGCATCTGATCGGCCGGCTGCCTGTGTGCGCTACCTGACAGACGGCGACGCACGCGCGAGGCAACGTGGCGGCATGAAGAAATTCTCGATCCTGCTCGTCCTGGCCGGTGGCATCCTGGCCGGTTGCCTCGCCCCCCAGGTGCGCCTTCCCCCGGCGAGTCCCTCGATCCGGCATGACACGGGCACGCCGTCCGGTGCGGTAGCGCCGGAAAGGGAGGTGCGCCATTACCGCGACGAACGCGGCGTCCTCTGGGACGACCGTGGGCGGAAAGTTGACGGCCCCTCGTGACCGCGACCTGGCGGACCAGACCGATCGCCTGCCCCCTCATGCCCGCCTCTGATTCCATCCTCGCGTCCATGGGCAGGCAGGGATGGCTCGCGCCCAAGCGAGGGGCGGAGCAGGTCGCGCGACTGCGTCTTTGGGAATACGAGGGCGGCGCGCTCGGCAGCCTGGCCGAGGCCGGACTGGCCGCTCGCGCGGCCGCCGCACGGGCGACGCCCTCCTATCCGCGGTCCTTGCCGAAGATGCGCTTGTAGGTGGCGATGTCCGAGCGGTAGCAGGAGCACGCCGCGCGCTCGAGGCCTGCGCGATCCAGCACCGTGACCACCCCGCGCGTGTAGCCGATGAAGCCGCGCCTTTGCAGCGCGCTCGCGGCCTCGGTGATTCCGACCCTGCGCACCCCGAGCATGTAGGCGAGGAACTCGTGCGTGATCCTGAAGGTGCGCGCGTGCGCCCGGTCCGCCGTCATGAGAAGCCAGCGCGCCACGCGCTGCTCGACCAGGTGGAAGCGGTTGCAGCCCGCGGTGTGGATGAGCTGGCTCATGAGCACGTAGATGTAGCGATTGATGCACGACCTCAGGCCCGCCGAGCGCGCGAGCTCGCTCCGGAACGCTCCCGCGCCCACGCGCCACGCGGCGCCACTGCCCTGCACCAACGCCTTGACCGGCGACGTGGCCACGCCGAGCGCGACCGGCACGCCGTAGATGCCCTCGTTGCCCGCGAGCGCGACCTCGAGGTGGGCGCCCGCGCCCGCCGAGGTCACCAGCGAGATGAAGCTCACGGTAGGGAAGTACACGTCGGGCACCTCGTCGCCCGGCTCGGCGAGGACCTCGGGAAACGTGAGCTCGACCAGCTCGGAGCGATCGAGCAGGTGCGCGCGGTCCTTGCGGTTCAGGCACTCCAGCAATCGGTTGGTCGCCACGCCACCTCCGCTCCGTATCACTTCGAGCGGCAACGATAGTCACGGGAGAGGCGCGAGTCTGCTCGGTAGCGCACAAAAGGGCGCGGCGCGATCGTTGGATCCACCGCCCGACTGATCACTCGTGCGGAATCAGGATCCCGTGCTTCGCGACATGCCGCGCGTGCGCGCCGCACAGCTCCACCGACGCGACGCAGAGGCGCGCCGCGAGCGCCGCGTTGCCGACGATCCTGCCGGGGGAGCGCAGGTTCATGTGCCGGGCAGGCTCGCCATCGCCCTCTGGAGACCCTTCTGCATCGAGGTCCAGGCCGCCTCCATCCCCGCCTTCATCTGCGCGCCGGCGGCCTCGCCGGCGGCGCGCATCCGCTGGAATGCCTTGTGCGCCGCATCGCGGCTCGCGCGCAGGTCCTTCATGCGTTCCAGCGAAGCGGCGCGCGCCTCGCCACCCACGGCTTCGCTGCGCGCCCCGAGCGCCTCGAGATCCACGTCCCATTGCTTCAACTGCGCCTTCATCCTGGCGATGTAGTCCGAATTGACGCCCATGCCCGACTCCGTTCGTTTTCGCGAGCGACACTATAGCGCGCACTCACCCGCATCCGTGCGCGCCGAACAGACGGCGGCAATGCTCGCTGCCGGACCGACCGGGTCAGCCCTTGCGCGCGAGGTCGGCGCATGCCCCGGCACGGGTCCGTTCGGCCCGCGTGCATCGGCTATGTACGGGGGCGCACCGACACCGGCGCGGGGACGCTGCAAAGTGGCGCCTCACATCGAGGAGAAGTCGAATGAACACGATTCTCAGGACTGCACTGGCGGCAGCGGGACTCGCCGTCGCCACGCAGGCGGCCGCGAACATCACTTTCTTCGAGCACGAAGGCTTCCAGGGCCGCTCGTTCTCGACGCAGAAGCAGGTCGGCAACTTCGAGAGAGCCGGGTTCAACGACCGCGCCTCGTCGGTGGTCGTGCTGAACGAGCGCTGGGAGGTGTGCCAGGACGCGCGCTTCGACGGCCAGTGCGTCGTGCTGCGCCCGGGGCGGTATTCCTCGCTCGCCGCAATGGGTTTGAACGACCGCGTCTCCTCGGTTCGAATGGTAAACAAGAGCGCGCGCGTCGAGGATCGCCGCTACGCACCCGCGCCGCTGCCCGTGTACGACAACCGCCGGCGCAATGGCGAGCGCACGTACCAGGCCGACGTCACTTCCGTGCGGGCCGTGATGGGGCAGGCCGAGCAACGCTGCTGGGTCGAGCGCGAGCAGGTGCCGCAGCACCAGAGCGGAGGCAACGTGCCCGCGGCGGTCCTGGGCGGGATCATCGGCGGCGTGCTGGGCCACCAGGTCGGTGGCGGCACCGGGCAGCAGATCGCGACGGCTGGCGGTGCCGTCGGCGGCGCGGCGCTCGGCTACAACGTCGGTCGCAACGACGGGCGGCAGGTAGCTACGCGCGACGTGCGCCGATGCTCGAGCACGCCCGACCAGACCCCCGATTACTGGGACGTGACCTACACCTTCCGCGGCCGCGAGCATCACATGCAGATGGCCTCTCCTCCCGGAAACACGGTGAGCGTCAACGCGAAGGGTGAACCGCGCGCCTGAACCCGTGCCTCGGCGGCCCGGGCTTGCCAGCGGACGATCCCTGGCGGCCGGGCTCTTGCTGCGCCCCCGGAGGATGTCACGTCGGTGCGGCGGCGAACATAATCGTCGACGGTGGCCGCCCGGCGGCGCACACTGACCGATGGCTACGATCCCGAAGCCCTCGCAGAACGACCTGCTGAGGTCCCTGTCCGCAGCCGAATTCAAGCGACTGGCGCCGCACCTCGAGCCCTTCCCGATGCCGCTCGGCCACGTGGTCTACGAGTCCGGCCGCATCCTCGACCACGTGTACTTTCCCACGACCGCCATCGTTTCGCTGCTCTATGTGATGGAGGACGGCGCTTCGGCCGAGATCGCCGTGGTGGGCCACGAGGGCCTGGTCGGCATCTCGCTCTTCATGGGAGGGGAGACCACGCCCAGCCGCGCGGTAGTCCAGAGCGCGGGGCAATCGTTCCGGCTCGCCGCGCGCCACCTTCGGGAAGAGTTCGGCCGCTCGGGCTCGATGCAGCACCTGCTGCTGCGCTATACGCAGTCGCTCATCACGCAGATGGCCCAGACGGCGGTGTGCAACCGCCACCATTCGGTGGACCAGCAACTGTGCCGCTGGCTGCTTTTGTCGCTCGACCGCCTGCCCACCCTCGAGCTCGTGATGACGCAGGAGCTCATCGCGAACATGCTCGGCG
>CAMPHL010000353.1 GCA_946885905.1 uncultured Pseudomonadota bacterium
GGTCGTAGCGATCCGAACCTCGAGGAGTTCCGCTGGCTCATCGAGGAGCTGCGCGCGAGGGTCTGGATCTCCATCACCTCGAACGGCTCGATGTGGGCCATCCGGGCCGCGGTGCGCAGGCGTGCCGACATGTCGTTCATGGACGGATTATCGCAGCTGGTCGTCCCAGAACTTGTTCAGGCGCTTGGCCGACACGGGCATCGGCGTGCGCAGCTCCTGCGCGAAGAGCGACACGCGCAGCTCCTCGATGAGCCAGCGGAACTCCTCGAGGTTCGGATCGCTACGACCGGCTTCCTTGTCCGCCTTGGCCCGCGCCTCGTACTTCTCCCACAGGCCCTGGACCGTGGCCGCGTGCTTCTGGTCGCGCTCGGCGCTGGCTCGGTACTTCGCGAGGCGAAGCGCGTAGCCCTTGAGGTATCGCGGCAGGTGCTCGAGCCGCTCCCACGGCGTGCGGGCGAGGAAGCCCGGATACACCATGCGGTCACGGGCCGCCTTGACCTCCTGCACCACGCGGCCGAGCGCGGCCGACTGCGCCAGCGTCTGCGTGAGTTGCTGGGCCGCATCGACGATCGCCGCGAGATGACGCTCGGCCGCCTCGGCCACCGCGGGAAGGCGCGCCTTCGCGCGCTTCTTCTGCTCCTCGAAGGCCTTCGGCGTGCGCGGAAGCTCGTCCTCGCCGAGGAAGGCGCGGTCGACGATCGCCTCGATCAGGTCCGCCTTGAGCTTGTCCGCGGAGACCGTCGCCTGGAACTTGAGCGCGACCTGGTTGAAGGCGCCCGAGCTCCGCTCGAGGTTGCGCACCTGCTCCTTGAGCTCGCGCGCCATGAGCTGCTTCACGCCCTCGCGATGCGCGGATCGCGCCTTGTCGCGGGTGTCGAAGAGGCGGATGGCGAGATGGGATCCCGGGCCATCGCCTCCCGGCGCGCGGGATGACGCGCCATCGCGGGCCGGGGCCAGGGCCGGATAGCCGGTGAGCGCCTGGTTGCCGCGCCGGAAGCTCACCTGCTCCGGCAGCTCGCCGAAATCCCACGCCGTCACGTTCTCGCGCTCGAGGCCGGGCGTGGCCTTCGCCAGCGTGAGGCTCGCGGCCTCGCCCAGGCGCTTCCTCAGCTCGGCGACGTCGCGACCCATCGCGAGCTCGCGCTTCGCATCGTCCACCACGCGGATGTTCATCAGGAGGTGCGGCGGCGGCTCGTCCTTCGACCAGATGTCCGCGTCGAGGCGCTCGCCGGCGATGCGGGAAGCGTATTCGAGGACGGCTTGCTTGACGGTGAGATTGGGCCTCGGGCCGCCGGCTCCCGGCGCCCGGGGCGACGAATCCTCCGCGTACCGTTCGAGGAACTTCGTCACATGTTCCGGGACCGGGATCAGCTGCGTGCGGACGCGCTTGGGCAGCGCCTTCATGGTCCAGGCCACCTTGTCGCGGATCATGCCGGGCACGAGCCAGTCGAGGGCCGCATCATCGACCTGGTTCAGCAACGCGAGCGGGACGTTCATGGTCACGCCATCGAGCGGGTGGCCGGGCTCGAAGCGGTAGGCGAGCGGCAGCACCGCCTCGCCCATGCGCAGATGGCGCGGAAAGAGCTCTTCGGTGACCGACTCCGCGCCGTGGCGCATCAGGTCCGGTTTCGCGAGGAAGAGCAACCTCGGTTCCTTCTTCGCGGCGTCGCGGTACCAGGCGTCGAAGGAGCGCGCGTCGCGGACTTCGGCCGGGATGCGCGCGGCGAAGAAGTCGAAGAGCGCACGGTCGTCGACCAGCACGTCCGGGCGCCGGGCGCGATGCTCCAGGTCCTCCACCTCGCGGATGAGGGCGCGGTTGTGCGCCCAGAAGGGATGCGGGCTCTCGAAGTCGCCCGCCACCAGCGCCGACTCGATGAAGATCTCGCGGGCGCGGGCCGCGTCGAGGCGCCCGAAGCTCACCTTGCGCCGCGCCACCAACACCAGCCCGTAGAGCGACACGTTCTCGTAGGCCACGACCTCGCCGCGCGCCTTGTCCCAATGGGGCTCCACGAAGGCGCGTTCGACGAGGTGCGCCGCGGCCTTCTCGATCCATTCCGGCTGGATCGATGCGACGTTGCGCGCGAAGACGCGCGTGGTTTCCTGCAGCTCGCCCGCCATGATCCAGCGCGGCCGCGCTCTCTTCAGGCCCGATCCCGGCCAGATGTGGAACTGCAGCGCGCGCGCGCCCACGTAGTGGTCGCCTTCGGTGGACTTGAGCCCCACGTTGCCGAGCAGGCCGGTGAGGAGGGCCCGGTGGAGTTGCTCGTAAGTCGCGGGGGCGGTGTTGTCGCGGAGCTTCAGCTCGCCGGCCATCTCGCGCAGCTGACCGGCGAGATCACGCCACTCGCGCATGCGCACGTATGAGAGGAAATGCTCGCGGCACGTGTCGTAGAGCTTCCGATTGGACTTCTTGTGCTGGAACTCGTGGTCGAAGAACTTCCAGAGGTTGAGCAGCTGGAGGAAGTCGGAGGACTCGTCGCGGAACTCCTCGTGGGCGCGGTCGGAGGCCTCGCGGGCGGACTGCGGGCGGTCGCGGGGGTCCTGGATGGAGAGCGCGGCGGCCAGGATCACGAGCTCGGAAGCGCAGTCGAACTCGCGCGCGCCCAGCAGCATGCGGCCGATGCGCGGATCCACGGGAAGCCGGGCCAGCTCCTTGCCGAGCGGCGTGAGGTTCCTCTGTCCATCGATGGCGCCCAGCTCGAAGAGCAGCCGGTAGCCGTCCTCGACCTGGCGCGGCGTGGGCGGCTCGATGAAGGGGAATTCCGTGACGGGACCGAGCTCGAGCGAGGCCATGCGCAGGATCACCGAGGCGAGCGAGGTGCGCAGGATCTCGGGCGTGGTGAACTCGGGCCGTGCTTTGAAGTCGTCCTCGGCGTAGAGGCGGATCGCCACGCCGCTCGCCACGCGCCCGCAGCGTCCCGCCCGCTGGCGCGCGGCCGCCTGCGACACGGGCTCGATGCGAAGCTGGTCGATCTTCTGGCGCGGAGAATAGCGCTTCACGCGCGCGAGCCCCGTGTCGATCACGTAGTGGACGCCCGGCACGGTAAGGGAAGTCTCCGCCACGTTGGTCGCGAGCACGATGCGCCGGTGCGACGAGCGCTCGAAGACGCGGTCCTGCTCCTCGGCCGAGAGGCGGCTGAAGAGGGGAAGGATCGCGGTGTTTTTCGGATGATGCTTCCTCAGCACCTCGGCGGCCTCGCGGATCTCGCGCTCGCCGGGAAGGAAGACGAGGATGTCGCCCTCGCGGCTTTCGCGCGCGATCTCGTCCACGGCCTTGGCGATGGCCTCGGGCATGTCGACCGGCTCGTCGTCGGCCTCTTCGGGCTCCAGGTACTCGGGCCGGTACCGCACCTCGACCGGATAAGTGCGGCCGGAGACCTCGATCACGGGTGCGCCGCCGAAGAATTCGGAGAAACGCGCCGTGTCGATGGTGGCCGAGGTGACGATCACCTTGAGCTCGGGCCGGACCGCGACCAGGCGCTTCAGGTAGCCCAGCAGGAAGTCCACGTTCAGGCTGCGCTCGTGCGCCTCGTCCACGACGATCGTGTCGTAGGCGCGCAG
>CAMPHL010000354.1 GCA_946885905.1 uncultured Pseudomonadota bacterium
GCTCCAGGGCGACTTCCTCGAGGCGATCCTCGCCCGCGAGGAGCCCGCCGACGCACGCCTGGCCGTTTACCACCGCAGCGTGCGCTCCAACCACGAGGCCGCGCTCGCGGCGGCCTACCCCGTGGTGCGCCGCCTCGTGGGCGGTGCGTTCTTCGGCGAGGCGGCCGCGCGCTATCGCGAGGCCTTCCCTTCGCGCAGCGGCGACTTGCATGCGTTCGGCTCGGCGTTGGCGCGGTTCCTCGAGCAATACGAGCACGCACGCGAGCTCGCCTACCTGCCGGATGTTGCGCGCCTGGAATGGGCGGTGCACGAATCGCGGCATGCGGCTCGCGGCGGTTCCTTCGACTACGCGCGCCTCGGCGGCGTGCCCGCCGAGCGGCTGGGCGAGGTGCGCATCGCGCTGCGCCCTTGCGTGCGCCTGGTCTCGTCCGTCCATCCCGTCCTCGCGATCTGGGAGGCGAACCAGGAGGGCCGCGACGGAACGCCCGACCGCACCGGCGGCGAGCGCGTCGCCGTGCGCAGCGATCCGGCGTTCGAGGTGAGGCCCGCTGCGGTAGGCGCGGGAGAATGGGCCTTGCTGGAGGCATTCGCGCGCGGGGCTTCGCTCGCCGAGGCCGCCACCGAATGCGGGCGCCGATCGCAGGAATTCGAGCCCGCGCTCGCCCGCCTCGCCGCCCTCGACGTGCTGGACGGTTTCCAATCCGGGCCGGCGTGAGGGCGCGGCGCGCGGCGCTCGCGGCGGCGCTCTTCGCGTGGGCGCTGGCGGCGGCAGCCCAGGATCCGGCCATTCGCCTCGAGGCGCTCACCGAGAGGATCGCGAAGCTCCATGCGCAACTGGGGCAGGACGTGCTGCGCGAACGCAGCAAGCGCGCGTTGACCGAAACGGTGAGGCAGTTCGATGCGGCGCTGCGCGAGGCGAAGGCGCGCGCGAGCGGCGCCGAGGAGCGCGACACCTACGTCCTCCTGGGGTTGCTCTGGACGGACTATCGCGCCTGGGCGCTCAAGCCCGCGACGCGCGACCACGCGAAGAAGCTCGCCGAGCGCGCGGAGGAAGTCGCATGGGTCGCCGCCAAAGGCGCGCGGCTGAAGCACGCCGGCGGACGAGGGGGCACGGGGCCGCTGGTTCTCGAGGCCGCGCATGCCGCCATGCTCTCCCAGCGCCTCGCGCGCCTCTACCTGCTGCGTCGCTGGGACGTGAAGCCGGAGAGCGCCGAGCGTACCGCGCCGGCCGTCGAGTCGGATCTCGAGCGCACTCTCGAAAGGCTGCGCGCCGCGCCCGCCAACACGCCGCCGATCGAAACCGAGCTGCAGGCTGCGCACGGGCAGCTCGCGTTCCTGCTGAAGGCCGGGCGCGAGCTCGACTCGCGCCGCCCGGACCCGCGCGCGCTCGAGTTCGCCGCCAAGTCCGCGGACCACCTGCTCGAATCGATGGAGCGCGTGGCCGGCCTGTACGAAGGGGCTTCGGCCCCTATTTCTTCGGCGCCGGGTTCACCACGTCCATGACGATGCGCCAGCCCGCGGGCTCGCGCCGCCACACCCGCAAGTACCATCCGAGCGGCACCGCGGGCGCATCCGCCGAACCGTAGGAGCCACGCGCATACGCAAAGTCCCCGGACTGGGCGGTCTGGCTGCGCTCGACGGTGTAGAGGAGCTTGTCGTCGGACATCGCGGGAGAGGCCAGGGCCGCCGCGCGCGTGGCCGTCGGCGCGTTGCCCGGCCGGTAGAAGCGCAGGTTGTCGGCACCGAGGCGCGAATAGGCGCTGCGAGCTCCTTCACGGCGGACCTCCTCGGCGAAGAGGGCCTCGGCTTGCGCCACGCCGCCATCGCCCGCGGAAGGCGCCGCCCCCGAAAGCTGGCGGGTTTCCAGCGGCACCGACCAGAGCGCATCGCCGGGATGGCCTATGCCCAGATCCACGGCGACTTTCCACGGGCCGCCGGCAGCCCGCCGCCAGACCGAGACGAACTGTCCGTACGTCGGTGGCGTGCCCGGGTTCACCTTGCTCACGATCTTCGACGGGCCCGTCGACAGGCCCAGGTCGCCCGAAGCGGAGGTCTCCACGTATTGCGGGCGCCAGTCGAGCACGATCTGGGGCGCGGGCCGGTCGCGCAGGAAATCGTTGCTCACGCGCCAGCCTTCCCGGGCGAAGACGCCGTCGTCGTCGAAAGCGGCGAGGAAGGCCACGCGCATGTCTTCGCGCACGGAGTGCGCCGCGAAGGCGGTCTCTGCTGCGGCGAGCGAGGCGGTATGGTCCACGGCGGCGGGTTGGTACGCGCAGGCTGCGAGCAGCAGGCCGAGCGCCCCGGCGGGCTTGTTCATGGCGGCCATGCTACGCCGCGCCAACTGCGCCGGCGTTACAGAACGTAACGCGCCAGGTCCTCGCTCTGCGCGGCGGAGGCGAGCCTCGAATCGACATACGCGGCGTCGACCGTGACGCGCCGCGACGAGCGCCCCGCGTCGAACGACACGTCCTCGAGCAGCTTTTCCATGACGGTGTAGAGCCGGCGCGCGCCGATGTTCTCGGTACGCTCGTTGACTGCGTGGGCGATCTCGGCCAGGCGCCGCACGCCTTCGGGCGTGTACTCGAGCTCGACCCCCTCGGTGGCGAGCAGCGCCTGGTACTGGCGCGTGAGGCAGGCGTCGGTGGCGGTGAGGATGCGTTCGAAGTCCTCGACCGAGAGGCTCGCGAGCTCCACCCGGATCGGCAGGCGTCCCTGCAGCTCGGGAATGAGGTCGGATGGGCGGGAGAGGTGGAACGCGCCGCTCGCGATGAAGAGGATGTGGTCTGTCCGGATCATCCCGTACTTGGTGGTCACCGCCGTGCCCTCGACCAGCGGCAGGAGGTCGCGCTGCACGCCCTGGCGCGAGACATCGGCGCCCTGCAGCTCGCCGCGGCTCGCGATCTTGTCGATCTCGTCGATGAAGACGATGCCGTCCTGCTCGACCGCGCGCAGCGCCTTGAAGCGGATCTCCTCCTCGTTCACGAGCTTGGCGGCTTCCTCGTCGGTGAGGAGGCGAAGGGCCTCGCGGATCTGGAGGCTCCTCCTCTTGCGCCGGCCCCCGCCCAGGTTCGCGAACATGCCCTGGATCTGCTGCGTGAGCTCCTCCATGCCTGGAGGGGCGAGGATCTCCATGCCGGCGCCGCCCTGGGCGAGGTCGACCTCGATCTCCTTCTCGTCGAGCTTGCCTTCGCGCAGCATCTTGCGGAACCGCTGGCGCGTCGAGTTCGCGTCATTGCCCTCGGCCTGGGGAACGCCCGGCAGCAATGCGTCGAGCACGCGCTCCTCGGCCACGTCCTCGGCGCGCGTCCTCACCTTGTTCATCTCCTGCTCGCGCGTGTTCTTCACCGCGATCTCGACGAGGTCGCGCACGATGGAGTCGACGTCGCGCCCCACGTATCCGACTTCGGTGAACTTCGTGGCCTCGACCTTGATGAAAGGCGCGTTGGCGAGGCGCGCCAGGCGCCGCGCGATCTCGGTCTTGCCCACGCCGGTGGGCCCGATCATGAGGATGTTCTTGGGCGTGATCTCCGTGCGCAGCGGTTCGGCGACC
>CAMPHL010000355.1 GCA_946885905.1 uncultured Pseudomonadota bacterium
TGTGCACGCGGGCGCCCTGCACGCCTATGGTCGTGCGCGCCTGCGGCTTCGCCTCGCTCGCTATTTTCTGCACCATGGTGGGGATGTCATTCGAGCCGCGCTTTGCCTTCCAGGCCGGCGGCTTCCTGACGATGCTCATGGCGCTGGTCCTGTACTACAAGCACCGGAAGCTGCGGATGAACCACGAAACCATCACGCGGCTGGCCGAGAAGGGCCTGCCCATCCCGCCGGAGCTGATGGAGCCGCCGCGCCGCGGCAACGCGGGCCTGCGCGCGGGCCTGGTGCTGGTGGCGCTCGGAATCGCGCTCTCGTTCTTCTTCGCGGGGTGGGGACCGGGATGGTCGATCGGGCTCATACCGGGCCTCATGGGGGTCGCCCTGCTGATCGCCTGGAAGATCGAGTCCAAGTCCAGGGACTGATGAGCCCGCCCGCGGCGCCCGACGACGCCGCCCTCGTTCGCGCCGCACAGGCCGGCGACGACCACGCCGCCTACGCGCAACTGGTCGCGCGCCACCAATCGGCGGTGCGCACGGTCCTGAGGCGCCTCACGCGCGGGGATGCCGGCCTTGCCGACGACCTCGCGCAGGAAACGTTCGTCCTTGCGTGGCGCAACATCCGCCACTTCCGCTTCGAGGCGCGTTTCTCGACCTGGATCTACCGCATCGCCATCAACGCATGGCGCAGCGAAGCGCGGCGCAAGCGCGAGCTCTTGCTCGACGCCGCCGAGGGCGAGCTACCCGCCGACGACGCCGGCGAGGACATGCCCGACATCGCCTCGCGCGTGGACCTCGAGCGCGCGCTCGCCACGCTCTCCGACGGCGAGCGCGCGGCGATCGCCGCCTGCTATTACGCCGACCTCAGCCACGAGGAGGCGGCGCTCGCGCTCGGCATCCCCGTCGGCACCGTGAAGACCCACGTTCTGCGCGGCAAGGCCAAGCTCAGGGCTCGCCTCGCCGGCAAGGAGAAGACATGAGCGACATGGAACGGCTGCTTCGCCACGACGCCGGCCTCGAGCTGCCCGACGACGGCTTCACGAGCCGCGTGATGGGCGCCCTGCCCGCGCGCGCGACGCGCGAGCGCACATGGCTGCGCCCTGCCCTCGTGATGGGCTCCGCCCTCGCCGGATGTGTCCTGTCGGTGGCGCTTTCCCCCGAAGCCACCATGTTGGTGCAAGGCTTCGAGGACCTCGTCCGCCTCAAGGCCGGGACTTCGGCGGCCATCGGAGGCCTCGCACTGTGCGGCGCCCTGCTGCTTTCCGGGCTGGTGCTCGCGTTCGAGGACTGAGCTCTCCCGACTCGCCCGACTCGTTCTTCGCGTCCGGCTTCCTGCGCAGGCAAGACGGCAAAAACGAAGTCGTGGGAGCCGGGAGAGTGGATTACTTCAGCAGGTGCTCGATGGCCGAGCGCTCTTCGTTCAGCTCCTTCTGCGTCGCGGCGATCTTGCCCTTGGCGAAGTCGCCGTGCTCGACGCCCTTCACGATGGTGTAGTTGCCGCCCGAGGTGGTGCAGGGGAATCCGAACATGAGGCCCTCGGGGATGCCATAGCTCCCGTCCGAAGGCACGCCCATCGAGACCCACTCGTTCGTGCCCATCACCCAGTCGCGCACGTGGTCGATGGCCGCGTTGGCCGCCGACGCTGCCGAGGAAAGCCCGCGCGCCTCGATGATCGCCGCACCGCGCTTCTGCACCGTCGGGATGAAAGTGCCCTCGATCCATGCCTGGTCGTTCACGAGCTGGGCGGCGTTCTTGCCGTCGACCTCGGCGTGGAAGACGTCGGGGTACTGGGTGGCCGAGTGGTTGCCCCAGATCGACATCTTTTTCACCGACGTGACCGGCTTGCCGAGCTTCTGCGCGACCTGCGTCATCGCGCGATTGTGGTCGAGGCGCATCATCTCGGTGAACTGCGAAGGCTTCAGGTCGGGCGCGTTCTTCATCGCGATGAGGGCGTTGGTGTTCGCGGGATTGCCCACGACCAGCACCTTCACGTCGCGCGAGGCGACCTCGTTGAGCGCCTTGCCCTGCGGCACGAAGATGGCGCCGTTGGCCTCGAGCAGGTCCTTGCGTTCCATGCCGGGGCCGCGAGGGCGCGCTCCCACGAGGAGGGCCACGTCCACGTCCTTGAACGCGACCTTCGCGTCGGAAGCCGGAACCATCGACTGCAGCAGCGGGAAGGCGCAGTCGTCGAGCTCCATCATCACGCCCTTGAGCGCCTTCTGCGCCTTCTCGTCGGGGATCTCGAGGAGCTGGAGGATGATCGGCTGGTCCTTGCCGAGCATCTCGCCGCTGGCGATCCGGAAAAGCAGGCTGTAGCCGATCTGGCCGGCCGCACCGGTGACGGCGACGCGCATGGGCTTCTTCATGGGGGCTCCTGGAAGGCGGTTGTCGTTTTGGAACAGCCCGAAATTATAACCGCGCCCTACCCGCGACCCGACCGCGCCAGTTCAGCTCCTCGGCCTCTGCAGCGTCATCGCGAGGATGCCCGCCATGACCAGCGCGCATCCGCCGATCTGGACCGCCGTTATCGGCTCTCCGAGGAACGCGAAGCCGAGGAATATCGTCGCGATCGGGCCGACCGACCCCAGTATCGACGCATGGCTCGCGCCCACGCGCCGGATGCCTTCCGAGGTCAGCACGATCGGCAGCACGGTGGAGACCACCGCCATGAGCAGGGCCAGCCAATAGACCGGCGCAGGCTGCTCGACGATCAGCCGAAGGTTCGGCGTGACGACGAGGTAATGGATCACGACACCCAGGCAGCTCACGAGCCCCGCGTACGAGGCGAACCTGAGGCTTCCCACGCGCCCCACCACCCGACCGCTGCCGATCAGGTAGGCCGCATAGAAGAGCGCCGACATCAGCACCCATAACGATCCGAGCACCACGTTGCCGGGCTGCGTGAGGACGTCGTTGCCGAAGACGAGCCCGATCCCGACGTACGAGAGCACGACGGCCACGACGTCCCTGCGCGTGATCCGTCGGTGGAAAAGCAGCGCCGAGAAGAGCAGCACGAAGGTCGGATGGACGAAGAGGATCAGCCGCTCCAGCGCGGCGGTGATGTGCTGCAGCCCGAGGAAGTCGAAATAGCTCGCGAGGTAGTAGCCCACGAGGCCGAGGGCCAGCACGGCGCGCAGGTCCGGCCCCGAAAGCGAGGCCACCGCGGGATCGCGCACCGCCCACCATGCCAGGATCGCGAAGAGCGGCGCGCTGAACAGCATTCGCAGGGCGAGAAGCGTCACGGCATCCACGCCGTGCCGGTATGCAAGCTTGATGATGACGGCCTTGCCGGAGAAAGCGATCGCCGCGGCGATCACCATCAGGGTGCCGGCAAGGCGCGACGAAGAGTCGGCCATGCGCTATTGAATCAGATGCGGTCGGCCGGCCCCGCGACCTTGCCCGAACATTCCTCCCCGCGGGCGGCCGCGATCCCGCTGGAGGCCGTCATCAGGAGCGATTCGACCGAAGCGCCATCGCGCGGAAAGCGGGCGTATCCGGCGGCGCTGTCGTGGCGGACCGAGGCGTGCACCTGTTTGCCGCG
>CAMPHL010000356.1 GCA_946885905.1 uncultured Pseudomonadota bacterium
CTTCAACATCGCGGTCGCTTCGGCCGCGGTCACCGGACGCGAGAAGTAGTAGCCCTGGAAGGCCTCGCAGTGGTTCGCGCGCAGGAACTCGAGCTGCGCCGCGTTCTCCACGCCTTCGGCGATCACGCGAAGCTTCAGGCGCTTGGCCATGGCGATGATCGCCTCGGTGATCGAGCCGCTCGGCAGGTCCCCGGGCAGGTTGGCGATGAAGGAGCGGTCGATCTTCATGCTCGAAGCGGGCAGGCGGGTGAGCTGGTTCAGGCTCGAGTAGCCCACGCCGAAGTCGTCCACCGCCACGTGCATCCCCGCCGCGCGCAGCTGGGTGAGGGTCTCCACGGACTGGTCGATGTTGCGCATGATCATCGTCTCGGTGATCTCGAGCTCGATGCGCTTGGGGTCCGCGCCGGTCTCGCGCACGATCGACATCAGCGTGCCTACCAGGCGGCGCGACATGAACTGGCGCGGGGAAATGTTGATCGAGAGCGTGTCGGGCGCCACGCCCTCCAGCTCCCATTTCCTGAGCTGCCGGCAGGCCGTGCGGAATACCCACTCGCCGATGGGCACGATGAGGCCCAGCTCTTCGGCCACCGGAATGAAGTCGTTCGGGCCCACCTCGCCCTTGTGCGGGTCGTTCCAGCGCAGCAGCGCTTCCATCCCCGAGATGCGGCTGGTGTCGAGGTCCACCTGCGGCTGGTAGCGCAGGAAGAACTCCTCGTTCTCGATCGCCTTGCGCAGGTGCGATTCGATCTCGAGGCGCTTGGCGAGCAGGAAGTTCAGGTCCGAGGTGAAGAACCGCACCGTCGCGCGCCCCGCGTCCTTCGCCTGGTACATCGCGCTGTCGGCCTGCTTGAGCAGCTGCTGCACGTCGGTCGCGTCGTTCGGGTAGTGGCTGATGCCGATCGAGGGCGTGATGTGGATCTCGTGGCCCGCGATCTCCACGGGCCTGGCGACCTCCTTCAGGATCTTGTCCGCCACGGTGCGCGCGCTCTCGGGCCGCTCGAGGTCCGGCAGGATCACGACGAACTCGTCGCCGCCTTCGCGCGAGACCGTGTCCACCTCGCGCACGCAGGAGACCAGGCGCCGGGCGATGTCCTTCAGGATGAAGTCGCCGGTGTCGTGCCCGAGCGAGTCGTTCACGACCTTGAAGCGGTCGAGGTCGAGGAAGAGGACGGCGACGTGGCGCTGCTTGCGGCGCGCGGCCATGATCGCCTGGAGCAGGCGGTCCTGCATGAGGCGCCGGTTGGGCAGTCCCGTGAGCGCATCGTGGTGCGCCATGTAGTGGATCGTGCGCTCGGTGTTCAACCGCTCGGTCACGTCCTGCACCAGGGAGGCGAAGCCGATCACGTCCCCGGAGCCGTCGACCAGCGGGGCGTTGTACCACTCGCAGTGGATGGTGCGCCCGCCGCGGGTCTGGTTCGTGAGCGTCGACTTGTTGCCGTCGCGCGACTCGAGCAGCTCGAAGCACATGGTGGCGGCGGCGGCGCGCTCCGCCGGCGCGCACAGGAGTTCGTGCAGGGGCTGGTCGCTGGCCTCTTCGTGGCTGAAGCCGAAGATGCCTTCGGCGGCAGGGTTCCAGGCGGTGATGCGCTGCTGATGGTCCCACTCGATCACCGCGAGCGGCGTGCGCTCGAAGTGCATGCGCAGCTTCTGGCCCGCGACGAGCTCGCCTTCCTGCGCGCGCAGGCGCCCGATCATCTCCTCGGCGAGCGCGAGGTTGGCTTCCTGCAGGCGCGTGCGCTCGTTCTTCAGCTGCGCGGACAGGAAGTCGCGCGCATGACGCATGGTGAGCGATTCGGCGAGGGCGCGGTGGACCAGCGAGTGGACGTAGGGCAGGGCGCCGGCGAGCAGCAGGATCACGCCCGAGATGAACATCTGGTTGCGCTCGCCGCTGGCGCCCAGCGTGAGCGCGAGCGGCAGCAGGCCCAGGAATACCGCGATCTTGTAGGCGTAGCGATGGGGCGCGTAGTAGGCGACCGCGCCGGTCATGAGCAGCATCACCAGCATGACCACGGACAGGCGTTGCACCGCTCGCGTGGAGTCGGGCAGCAGGAGCGTGCCGATCACCGCCCAGCACAGGCCCGCGAGCACGGTGCCGGCGATGAAGCGGCGCTCCCACGTGGCGGCGCGCTCCGGGGCCGGCTCCTCCGCCATGAACGCCTTGTACATGAGGTAGCGCCCGACGCAGACCATCGAGATCGCGACGAACCAGGTGAAGAGCGCGGGACGCGCGAGGTCTTCCCACAGGATCGCGCCCAGGATGAAGACCACCAGCAGCGTGGCGAGGAAGCCTACGAGCGAGAAGCGGAAGAGCAGCCGGACCTGCTCGGCATGCAGAAGCGACCTCTCCTCCGGCTCCGAAGGTGCGCCCTTCGGTTGTGAACCCATTCTTGTCGCCCCCTTGGGCGACGAAGCGCCGGTGAGGTCAGGTGCGTGCGCAGTGTAACATTCGACGTGGGCCGCATTCGTTCCCTTTCCGAGCTCCTCGTCGACCAGATCGCGGCCGGAGAAGTCATCGACCGCCCTGCGGCGGCGCTCAAGGAACTGATGGAGAACAGCCTCGACGCGGGTGCGCAAAGCGTCGCGGTGGAGCTCTCCGAAGGCGGTACCCGGCGAATCCGCGTGGTCGACGATGGCGGCGGCATCGAGCCCGACGATCTTCCGTTGGCCGTCGCGCGCTTCGCCACCAGCAAGATCTCCACGCTTGCAGACTTGGAGCGCGCCGCGACAATCGGGTTCCGCGGCGAGGCGCTCGCCTCGATCGGCGCGGTCTCGCGGCTTGCGATCGTGAGTCGGAGCGCGAGCCAGCGCCATGCCTGGAGGATCGCCTGCGAGGCCGGACAGGTCTCGTCCGTGGAGCCGGCGGCGCTCGCCGCGGGAACCGCGATCGAGGTCGAGGACCTCTACTTCAATACGCCCGCGCGCCGCAAGTTCCTGAAGAGCGAAGCCACCGAGTTCGCGCGCTGCGACGAGGCCTTCGCCCGCGTCGCGCTGTCGCGTCCCGCCGTCGCGTTTTCGCTTTCGCACAACGGCCGGCGCTCGGCGCACCTGCAGCCCGAGGATGCGCGGGCACGCGCGGCTCGCGTCATCGGAATCGAATTTTCCGATTCGGCGGTAGAAGTTGCCTCGGAGGGCGCGCGCCTGGCCCTGAAAGGCCTCGCAGCCGCGCCGGGCTTCACGCGCCCCGCACGCGACGCGCAGTACCTCTTCGTGAATGGCCGCCACGTTCGCGACAAGGTGTTGCTGCACGCGGTTCGCCAAGCCTATGCGGACGTGCTCCACCACGACCGGCACCCCGCCTACGTCCTCTTCCTCGAGATCGATCCCGCGCTCGTCGACGTGAACGTCCACCCCACCAAGAGCGAAGTGCGCTTTCGCGATTCGAGCGCCGTCCACCAGTTCGTCTTCCACGCCCTCAACCGGGCCCTCGCCTCGGCCAAACCCATACCGGCACCGGGGCCACCAGCACCGGGGCCAGGTACGGGCCAGGTACTTGTGCCAGGCCTGGGACAGGTACGGGCCAGGCCCGTAC
>CAMPHL010000357.1 GCA_946885905.1 uncultured Pseudomonadota bacterium
AGTACTTCTTCATCGTGATCGCCCTCATGCTGCTGCAGATCGGCATGGGCGTGGTCACCGCGCACTACGCCGTGGAGGGCCAGTCCTTCTTCGGCTTCCCGCTCGCCGACCTGCTGCCGTACACCACGAGCCGCACGATCCACACGCAGATGGGCATCTTCTGGATCGCCACGGCCTGGCTCGCGACCGGGCTCTACATCGCGCCCCTGCTTTCGGGGCACGAGCCGAAGCTGCAGAAGCTCGGCGTGAACGTGCTCTTCGGCGCGCTGGTCTTCGTGGTGGTGGGTTCCACCGTCACCGGGTGGCTCGGCACGCTGCAGCGCCAGGGCTTCGACTTCACCTTCTGGCTCGGCAACCAGGGCCTGGAATTCACCAGCATGGGCCGCGTGTGGCAGATCCTGCTCTTCGTGGGCCTGCTCTTCTGGCTGCTGCTCCTCGGCCGGGCGCTGTGGCCGGCTCTCAAGAAGCCCTCCGAAACGCGCGGCATCGTGGCGATGGTGTTCCTGTCGGCCACGTGCATCGGCGGCTTCTACGCCACCTCGCTCACCTGGGGCCAGCACACGCACTACGCGATGGTCGAGTACTGGAGGTGGTGGCTGGTGCACCTCTGGGTCGAGGGCTTCTTCGAGGTCTTCGCCACGGCCGTGGTCGCGCTCATCTTCACGCGCCTTGGCCTGGTCGCCGCCTCCAGCGCGAACCGCGCCATCGTGATGGAGACGATCGTGTTCCTCTTCGGCGGCATCCTGGGCACGCTCCACCATCTCTACTGGACGGGCACGCCGACTTCGGTCATCGCCGTGGGTTCCGTGTTCTCCGCGCTCGAGGTGGTGCCGCTGTCGCTCCTGGGCATCGAGGCGTACAAGAACTACCAGCGCAGCAAGGCGGCGCCCTGGATCAAGGCCTATCGCTGGGTGATCCTGTCGTTCGTCGCCGTGGCGTTCTGGAACATCGTGGGCGCGGGCCTGCTCGGCTTCGCGATCAACCCGCCGGCCTCGCTCTACTACGTGCAGGGCCTCAACATGACGCCCGCCCACGGCCACGCCGCGCTCTTCGGCGTGTACGGGATGCTCGGCATCGGCCTCATGCTCTTCTGCCTGAGGGGCCTCTACGAGCGCAGCCGCCATGCGGACAGGATCCTCGCGCCGGCGTTCTGGGCCCTGAACGGGGGGCTCGCGATGATGGTGTTCATGTCGCTGCTGCCCGCGGGCATCTACCAGGCCTACCACAGCGTGACCACGGGCCTCTGGCACGCGCGCTCGGCCGAGATCGTGCACTCGGGCGTGATGGAGACACTGGTGTGGCTGCGCGTTCCGGGCGACATCGTCTTCTCGCTCGGCGCCGCCGCCCTCGGGCTCTACGCCCTCAAGCTGCTCTTCAAGCCGAAGCGGCTGGAGCCCGAGCTCGTCGGGGAAGTGCAGCCGGGGGTAGCGGACTGAGGATCGGGCCCTCGGCCCCGGCTCGAGGATCGCCGGGTGACGAGGCCTCGAGCGCAGCGGCCCGGGTGACGACATGAAGCTCACGACCTTCACCGACTACTGCCTGCGCGTGCTGATCTACGTGGCCGCGGCCCCCACGGGCCGGGCCACGATCGCGCAGATCGCGCGGGACTTCGGCATCTCCGAGAACCATCTCGTGAAGGTCGCGCACCTGCTGGGCCGCGAAGGGCTCCTGCTCAATACCCGCGGGCGCGGCGGCGGGCTGGCGCTCGCCCGGCCCGCGAAGCAGATCAACGTGGGCGCGGTGGTGCGCCTGGCCGAAGGCCGGGACCATCCCGCGGAGTGCTTCGGCGAAGACAACCGCTGCTCCATCGCGCCCGTGTGCCGGCTCGCGGGCGTCTTCGAGGAGGCGCTTGGCGCCTTCTACACCGTGCTGGACCGCCATACGCTCGAGGACCTGGTCCACAACCGCGCGCGCATCGTCTCGATCCTCCGGATGCATCCGCGCGCCGCATGAGCCTCGACCCGCGCTACGAGTACGTCGGCCCTGCGCAGGCCGCGCCCCTCATCCGCAAGGCCCTCAAGGGCGTGATCGACCCGGAGATGGCGCTGGACGTGGTCGAGCTGGGGCTGGTGTATCGCGTCGAGGCGGGCGACGAGGCCACGCGCGTGCGGATCACCATGACCTCGGCCGCGTGTCCGGTGACCGAATACATCGTGGAGGAGGTCGGCCACGCGCTGCGCGCCGCGCGCCCCGACGTGCCGGTCGACGTGGAGCTCACGTGGGACCCGCCCTGGACACCCGAGCGCATGAGCGATTCGGCGCGCTCCGCGATGGGCTGGGAGTGAGCCCGAAGGTACGCCTCGCGCTGCTGCTGCTCGCCGCCGCGGGACTCGTGGCCGGCGTGGCCGGAGGCCTGGCGCGGCTGGGCCTGCCGCTTCCGGTCCCCGCCGCCGCCGCGTTCCACGGCGCGCTCATGACCAGCGGCTTCCTCGGCACGGTGATCTCCCTCGAGCGCGCCGTGGCCCTGGGCGGGCGCTGGGCGTATGCCGCGCCGCTCGCCGCCGGGGTGGGCACGCTGCTTCCGTTCATGGGATACCACTTCGCCGGTGTCGTGCTCTGGCTCGCGGCGCCGCTGCTGCTGTTCGCGACCAGCCTCGCCATCGTTGCGCGGCAGGTGGCGGCGCACACGATATTGCTCGCCGCCGCGGCGCTCGCCTGGGCGGTCGGCAACGCCATCTTCGCCACTCGCTGGACCGCGGCGGCGCCCGCGTGGTGGTTCGCTTTCCTCGTGCTCACCATCGCCGCGGAACGTCTCGAGATGACGCGGCTCGTGCGCCGGCCTGCGATCTCGGGCCCGCTCTTTTTCGCGGCCGTGGCGCTGCTGGTCCTCGGAGCCCTGGTCTCCATCCTCCATGCCGAGCCGGGCCGGTGGATATTCGGAGCCGCCCTCGTGGCCCTGGCCGCGTGGCTGGGCGCCTTCGACATCGCGCGACGCACGGTGAAGGCCGAAGGTTTCGCGCGCTACGCCGCGATCGCGCTCCTCGCCGGCTACGCCTGGCTCGCGGTGGCGGGCATGGCCTGGGCGATGGGGCCGCTGCATCGCGATGCGGCCCTGCACGCGCTGGGCCTGGGCTTCGTCTTCTCGATGATCTTCGCGCATGCCCCGCTCATCGTGCCCGTCGTCCTCAAGCAGCGCGTGCGCTTCAGCGCGTTCGCGTACGTCCCGCTCGCGCTGCTGCACGTTTCGCTCCTCGTGCGCCTGGCCGACGCGAGCCTGCGTCCGCTGGGCGGGGTGCTCAACGCCGCGGCGATCGTGCTCTTCGCGGCGGGCGTGATCGCGTGCGTCGAGCGGCGAGGAACCACCCCGGAGCTGCGCGCGTCATAGAATCACGCCTCCGAGGAGATTCCATGGCTCGTGCATACCGCCGCGCTCTCGCTTGCGCAACCCTTTCCTGCCTGGTCCTCGTGCTCGGCGCCTGCGAATGGCGCGGCCGCGGCTCTTCCGCGCGCACCGCGGGCGACGGGAGCCGCGAGCCGGTGAAGGCGCAGACCTCGCTCGTGCCGTCGATCCGGCCGGACCCGTACGA
>CAMPHL010000358.1 GCA_946885905.1 uncultured Pseudomonadota bacterium
CCCTTGAAGAGCTCCGGCGTCGAAGCCGCCACGCCGGAGCTCTTCAAGGGCGCGCGCATCGTGCTCACGCCCGCCAGCGAGACCTCGCAGGACGCGGTCGACCTGGTGCGCGCCTGCTGGGAGGCGGTTGGCGGTCGCGTGACGATCCTCGATGCGGCGCGGCACGACCGCATCTTCGCGGCCGTCAGCCACCTCCCGCACCTGCTGTCCTTCGCCCTGGTCTCGGAGCTCGCATCGCGCGGCGACGGGCCCGAGCTGCTCAGCTTTGCCGCGGGCGGCTTCCGGGATTTCACGCGCATCGCGGCGAGCTCGCCCGAGATGTGGCGCGACATCGCCCTGCAGAACCGCGCCGCGCTCCTGGAAGAGCTCGACCGCTATGGAGCGCGCCTCGCGGTCTTCCGCGAGCTCGTCGATCGCGGCGACGGCCCGGGGTTGCATCGCCTCATGGCGGAGGCGCGAGCGAGCCGCCAGGCGATCGGCCCGGGGCCACGGCGAGCGCCGGCCACGGAGTGAGCATGGACGAGCTCTACCTGCACCAGGCGACGCGGGCCCTCGGCCGCGTGCTCATCCCCGGATCGAAGAGCATCTCCAACCGTGCGCTGCTGCTGGCCGCGCTCGCCGAGGGCACCACCATCCTCACGGGCGTGCTCGATTCGGATGACACCAAAGTGATGCGCGATGCGCTTGCCGCGCTCGGCGTCGGCGTGGAAGCGCTCGACAAGCCCGGACGCTTCCGGGTGACCGGCGTGGGACGCGGCGCCGGATTCCCGGTCAAGGCCGCCGAGCTTTTCATGGGCAACTCGGGCACCAGCGCGCGCTCGCTCACCGCGGCGCTCGCCCTCGCCGACGGCACCTATGTCGTGCAAGGCGTGCCGCGGATGCACGAACGCCCGATCGGCGACCTGGTGGAGGCGTTGCAGGGCCTGGGCGCCCAGATCGACTACCTCGGCAACGCGGGCTTCCCGCCCCTTTCGATCGGACCGCGCGCCCCTGGAACTCCCGGCCCCGTGCGCATCCGCGGCGACGTTTCGAGCCAGTTCGTCTCGGCCGTAGTCATGGCGCTCGGATGGATCGGGAGCGGCGCAACGGTGGAGATCGAGGGCAAGCTCACCTCGCGCCCCTACGTGGACCTTACGCTCGCCCTCATGAAGGATTTCGGCGTCGAGGTCTCGAACGACGGAGGACCCGTGTACGACATTCCCGTCGGCCAGGGGTATGTAGCGCCCCCTACCTATTCGATCGAGGGGGATGCTTCCTCGGCCTCGTACTTCCTCGCAGCCGGCGCTCTCGGGGGAGGGCCGGTGCGTGTGGAGGGCGTGGGCCGCGCCAGCCGGCAAGGCGACGTGCGCTTCACGGAGGTCCTCGAGCAGCTGGGCGCGAAAGTCGATATGGGCCCCGACTGGATCGAGTGCGCGGGCCGCCCTCCGTTCAAGGCGTTCGACCTCGACATGAGCGCGATCCCGGACGCCGCGATGACGGCCGCCGTGCTCGCCCTCTTCGCGAACGGTCCCTGCACGTTGAGGCGCATCGCGAGCTGGCGCGTGAAGGAGACCGACCGCATCAGCGCGATGGCGACCGAGCTCAAGAAATTCGGCGCCCGCGTCCAGGAGGGCGCAGACTTCCTGAGCGACTTCCCGCCCCTGGACATGATCTCCCCGCGCGCCTCGACCATGGCGCCGGTCGCGATCGATACCTACGACGACCATCGCATGGCGATGTGCTTCTCGCTGGCCGCGTTCGGCCCGCGCCCGGTGAGGATCAACGACCCGAACTGCGTCGCCAAGACGTTCCCGGACTACTTCTCGGTCTTCGAGCGACTCGTTTCCTGATGGGCGCCGAGCCGCCCGTGATCGCGATCGACGGCCCCTCGGCCTCGGGCAAGGGAACGGTGGCGGCCCGCGTCGCCGAAGCCCTCGATTTCCATTACCTCGACAGTGGCGCGCTCTACCGGCTGGCCGCGCTCGCGGCACGGGAGGCCGGCGTGGATGCGGAGGATGAGGAAGGCCTCGCCCGCGTGGCGGGATCGATGGACGTGGAGTTCCGCGGCGGCAGGGCATGGCTCACCGGGAGGGACGTGACCGAGGAGCTTCGTTCGGAACCGGTCGGCGTGGCCGCCTCTCGCGTGGCCGCGCGGCCGGCCGTGCGTAACGCCCTGCTCGATCGCCAGCGCGGACTGAGGCGCCCACCGGGGCTGGTGGCCGACGGCCGCGACATGGGCTCGATCGTCTTCCCCGACGCCCCCCTCAAGGTGTTCCTCACCGCCGACCTGGCCGCGCGCGCCCGGCGTCGCTATAAGCAGTTGAAGGAAAAGGGAATGTATGCGAAAATGGCGGACGTCGTGGAAGAGCTGCGGCAGCGCGACCAGCGTGACAGCACCAGGCCGGTGGCACCGCTAAAGCATTATCCCGACGCGATTTTTCTCGATACCACCGGGATTTCCGCCGACGAGGCCGTCGCGAAGATCCTCGGCTGGTGGCGCGAAAGGCGGTAAAACCCAAGGGTGTCAGTGATTTAGCGCGAGCTGAATCGCCGGCGATGATCAACGGCGGCCCCGCGGCCGTCTCTTCCGAAAGTCACGCTTTTCCATGCTGGCCCAAACCTCAACCAACCCCACCTCCCCCGCAGCCGAAAACAGCTTCGCCGCCCTGTTCGAAGAGTCGCTCTCCCGACAGGAGATGCGCGTGGGCGAAGTGATCACCGCCGAGGTCGTCTCGGTCGACCCGAACGTGGTGATCGTGAACGCGGGACTGAAGTCCGAAAGCACCATCGCAACCGAAGAATTCAAGAACGACCGCGGCGAGATCGAGGTGAAGCCCGGCGATTTCGTGTCGGTCGCCATCGAAGCCCTCGAAGACGGCTTCGGGGCCACGAAGCTCTCGCGCGACAAGGCCAAGAAGCTCGCCGCATGGACGAGCCTCGACGACGCGCTCGCCGGCGGCACCATCATCAAGGGTGTGGTCTCCGGCAAGGTGAAGGGCGGCCTCACCGTCATGGTGAACGGCATCCGCGCCTTCCTGCCCGGCTCGCTCGTGGACCTGCGCCCCGTGAAGGACACCTCGCACCTGGAGGGCAAGGAGCTCGAGTTCAAGGTCATCAAGCTCGACCGCAAGCGCAACAACGTCGTGGTCTCGCGCCGCGCCGTGATGGAAGAGACCGCCGGCGTCGAGCGCCAGCAGCTGCTCGAGACGCTCAAGGAAGGCGCGGTCGTGAAGGGCGTGGTGAAGAACATCACCGACTACGGCGCGTTCGTGGACCTGGGCGGCATCGACGGGCTGCTGCACATCACCGACCTTGCCTGGCGCCGCGTGAAGCACCCGACGGAAGTCCTGTCGGTGGGCGACGAGGTGACCGCCAAGATCCTCAAGTTCGACGCCGAGAAGAACCGCGTGTCGCTGGGCCTCAAGCAGCTGGGCGAGGACCCGTGGATCGGCATCTCGCGCCGCTACCCGCAGGGCACGCGCCTCTTCGGCAAGGTGACCAACATCACCGACTACGGCGCGTTCGTCGAGATCGAGAGCGGCATCGA
>CAMPHL010000359.1 GCA_946885905.1 uncultured Pseudomonadota bacterium
ACCTCGACGACGGCGTCTCCTACGTGATCATCGGCACCGCGGCGGTGAAGAATCCGGGGTTCCTGCACGAGGCCTGCGACGCCTTTCCCGGCCACATCATGGTCGGACTGGACGCGAAGGAAGGCAAGGTCGCCACCGACGGGTGGTCCAAGCTTACCGGGCACGACGTGATCGACCTCGCCAGGCGCTTCCAGGACTACGGCGTGGAGGCGGTGATCTACACGGACATCGGGCGCGACGGGATGATGACGGGCGTGAACCTCGAGGCGACGCGCAGGCTCGCCCAGGCGCTCACCGTGCCCGTGATCGCCAGTGGCGGGCTCACGAGCCTGGACGACATCAGGGGCCTGTGCGCGCTCGAAGCGGAGGGCGTGACCGGCTGCATCGCCGGGCGCGCGCTCTACGAGGGCAAGCTCGACTTCGCAGCCGCCGCGAAGCTCGCCGCCGGCGAGTCCTGACCGGCCTCCGAGGCGCGACGTCCGTGGCGCTCGCCAAGCGCATCATTCCCTGCCTCGACGTCCACGCCGGGCGCGTCGTGAAGGGCGTGAACTTCGTGAAGCTGCGCGATGCCGGCGACCCGGTGGAGGTCGCGCGCGGTTATGGCGATGCCGGCGCCGACGAGCTCGCATTCCTCGACATCACCGCCTCCAGCGACGCGCGCGAGACGATCGTCGAGGTGATCGAGCGCGTGGCCGACCAGGTCTTCATTCCCCTCACCGTGGGCGGCGGCGTTCGCCGCGTGGAAGACGTGAGGAAGCTCCTCAACGCGGGCGCCGACAAGGTGAGCATCAACACCGCGGCGGTAGAGGATCCGCAACTGGTGTCGGACGCCGCGCACCGCTTCGGGTCGCAGGCGATCGTGGTCGCCATCGACGCGCGCTCCGCGGGTTCGGGCCGCTGGGAGGTCTATACGCACGGCGGTCGCAAGGCTCGGGGGCTGGACGCGGTCGAATGGGCCGCGACGATGGCCGAACGCGGCGCGGGCGAGATCCTGCTCACCAGCATGGATCGCGACGGGACCAAGAGCGGCTTCGATCTCGAGCTCACGCGCGCCGTCGCGCAGGCCGTGCCGGTCCCGGTGATCGCGAGCGGCGGCGTGGGCACCCTCGAGCACCTGGCCGAAGGCATCGAACGCGGGCGTGCCGACGCGGTGCTGGCCGCCTCCGTCTTTCACTTCGGGGAGGTCAGCATCGCGGAAGCCAAGCGCTTCCTGTCGGCGCGCGGCATCGAGATGCGCACATGAACACGGATTGGCTCGACCAGGTGGCGTGGAACGGGGACGGCCTGGTGCCCGCCGTCGCCCAGGACGCCGAGTCGGGCGAGGTGCTGATGCTCGCCTGGATGAACCGGCAGGCACTCGAGCTCACCGTGGCGAGCGGCGAAGCCACGTACTGGTCGCGCTCGCGCGCGGCCCTCTGGCGCAAGGGAGAGACTTCGGGACACGTGCTCGAGGTCGTGGAGGTGCGCCTGGATTGCGACGCGGACGTGGTCCTCCTGCGCGTGCGTTCGGTTGCGGGCATCGCCTGTCACACGGGGCGGCGGCGCTGCTTCTACCGCCGGCTGGAAGGTGCCGGCGCGGGCGCGCGCTGGGTCGAGTCCGATCCCGTGCTGGCCGATCCCGGCAGCTTCCGCCATGGCTGATCGCGACATCCTGCAGAGGCTCGAGCGCGCCATCGCCGAACGGCAATCGGCCGATCCGTCCACCTCGTACGTGGCGTCGCTGAACGCGAAGGGCCTGGATGCGATCCTCAAGAAGATCGGGGAGGAGGCCACCGAAACGGTCCTCGCCGCGAAAGCCGGCGACAAGGCCGCGATCGTGCACGAGACCGCGGACCTGTGGTTCCACTGCCTGGTCATGCTCCAGCGCCAGGGCCTGGACGTGGCGCAAGTGCTGGCCGAGCTCGAGAGGCGCGAGGGGCGCTCGGGCATCGATGAAAAGGCATCGAGAAAGGAAGGAGGAGCGGGATGAGCGAATGCATCTTCTGCAGGATCGTCGAGGGCGAGATCCCGAGCCGCAAGGTCTACGAGGACGCCGACATGCTCGCGTTCCACGACATCAACCCGCAGGCGCCGGTGCACTTCATGATCATTCCGAAGAAGCACGTGGACTCGCTGGCGGCGGCGACCGACGCTGAGGCTGCGGTGCTCGGGCGCATGCTCGCGATGGCGGGGCGGCTCGCGGCGCAGCAGGGGGCCACGGATGGTTTTCGCACCATCATCAACACGGGCCGGGTGGGCAGGCAGGACGTGTATCATTTGCATATCCACATTCTCGGCGGCAAGGAACCCTTCGGGCGCATGCTGCCCCGCGAGGATTCCTGAGGAACCGCGCCCGCATCGGAGCATTCACATGGGTTCGTTCAGCATCTGGCATTGGCTCATCGTCCTGGTAATCGTGCTGCTCATCTTCGGCACGAAAAAGCTGCGCAACCTCGGCAGCGACCTCGGTGGCGCTGTGAAAGGATTCAAGGACGGCGTGAAGGGCGACGAGGCGGCGGCCAAGAAGCCCGAGATCTCGGAAACCCGCTCGACCATCGAGGGCGAGATCAAGGACAAGCAGAAGAGCTGACGGGCCGTCCGGCCCCGAGGCCACTCCCGCGAGGCCCTGCAGCGATGTTCGACATCGGATTCTCCGAGCTGATGGTCATCGGCATGGTGGCGCTCGTCGTCATCGGCCCCGAGCGCCTGCCCCGTGTCGCGCGCACCGCGGGACACCTCTTTGGGCGGCTGCAGCGCTACGTGACGCAGGTGAAGTCCGACATCTCGCGCGAGATGGAGCTCGCCGAGCTCGGCAAGATGAAGACTGAATTCGAGAGCGCCGCCCGGACGTTCCAGACGGAAGTCGAGGGCAAGGCGGCGCAGACCGAGCGTGAGCTGCGCGACGCGGCCGAATCGATCGAACGCGGCCTCGCCTCCGAGCCGCCGGCCGATGCCGCCGCAGGGGCAGGCTCGCCGATCGAAGCGGGCGCGCCGCCCGCGGGCTCGCCGCAGATGGAGCTGGGCATCGAGGAACCGGATTGGAAAGCCAGGAAACCTTCCTCTCCCACCTGATCGAGCTGCGCGACCGGCTCATCAGGTGCCTGGTCGCCGTGGGAATCGCTTTCGTGCCGGCCTTCTACTTCGGGGCGGAGCTCTACGACCTGCTCGCGCGCCCGGTGATCGCCTCGCTGCCCGAGGGCTCGAGGATGATCGCCACGGGGGTGATCACCCCCTTCCTGATTCCGATGAAGATCGCGCTGATGGCGGGCTTCCTCGCCGTGCTGCCCTATGTCCTGTACCAGATCTGGGCGTTCGTGGCGCCCGGCCTTTACGTCCACGAGAAGAGGCTGATCCTGCCGCTCATCGTGAGCAGCACCGTCCTCTTCTTCCTTGGCATGGCGTTCTGCTACTTCTTCGTATTCGGCGCGGTCTTCGAATTCAGCAACAAGTTCGCGCCCAAGAGCATCTCGGTGGCGCCCGACAGCGAGGCGTACGTCAACGGCGTCTCGCAGCGGAAGATGGCTGACGTCACCGAGAG
>CAMPHL010000360.1 GCA_946885905.1 uncultured Pseudomonadota bacterium
GGCTTCGGCCACGCGCGGATGCGCGACCAGCGCGCTATCGACTTCGGCGGTGCCGAGGCGATGGCCCGAAACGTTGATCACGTCGTCCACGCGGCCGGTGATCCAGTAGTAGCCGTCCGCGTCGCGACGCGCGCCGTCGCCGGTCACATACAGCCCGGGCCGCTCGGTGAAGTACGTCTTCACGAAGCGCTCGGGATCGCGATAGACGGTGCGGGCCATTCCCGGGCCGCCGTCGCGCAGGCACAGCCGCCCCTCGCAAGCGCCTTCCAGGATGTTGCCGCCGTCATCGACGATGACGGGATCCACGCCGAAGAAGGGCAACGTCGCCGAGCCGGGCTTCGTGGCGATCGCCCCGGGCATCGGCGCGATCAGGATGCCGCCGGTTTCGGTCTGCCACCACGTGTCGACGATCGGGCAGCGCCCCTCGCCCACGACGCGGTGATACCAGAGCCACGCCTCGGGATTGATCGGCTCGCCAACGGAGCCCAGCAGCCGCAGCGTCTTGCGGCTCGTGGCCCTCACCGGCGCCTCGCCATGGCGGATGAGGGCGCGGATCGCCGTGGGCGCCGTATAGAGGATGGTCACGCCGTGCCGGTCGACGATGCGCCAGAAGCGCGATGCGTCGGGCCACGTGGGCACGCCTTCGAACATCATGCAGGTGGCGCCGTTGGCGAGCGGGCCGTAGACGACATAGCTATGGCCCGTGACCCAGCCCACGTCCGCGGTGCACCAGAAGACGTCCTCGTCGTGGTAGTCGAGCACGAGCCGGTGCGTGAGCGCCGATTGCAGCAGGTAGCCGCCCGTCGTGTGCACGACTCCCTTGGGCTTGCCGGTCGAGCCGGACGTGTAGAGGATGAAGAGCGGGTCCTCGGCGCCCATGATCTCCGGCTCGCTGTCGTCGGCCACGCCCGAGACCGCGTGGTGGTACCAGAGGTCGCGCCCTTCGCTCCAGGCGATGTCGCCGCCGGTTCGCTTGACGACGAGGCAGCGCCTGACCGAAGGCGCATGCGCGAGCGCGATGTCCGCGTTCGCCTTGAGCGGTACGCGCTTGCCCGCGCGGCACGCCTCGTCGGCGGTGATGAGCAGCGTCGAGTCGCAGTCGTTGATGCGGCTCGCGAGCGACTCGGCCGAGAACCCGGCGAACACCACCGAGTGGATGGCGCCGATGCGCGCGCACGCGAGCATCGAGACCACGGCCTCGGGGATCATCGGCAGGTAGATGGTCACGCGGTCGCCGCGGCGCACGCCCAGGTTTCGCAGCGCGCTTGCCAGTCGGCAGACCTCGCCGTGAAGCTCGGCATAGGTGAGCGTTCGCGTCTCGGAGGGATCGTCGCCTTCCCACACGATCGCGGGCCGCGCCCCGCGCGTCGCGAGGTGCCGATCGGTGCAGTTCACCGAAGCGTTGAGCGTGCCGTCGGCGAACCAGCGGATGTGGACGTCTTCCGGGCCGTAGGAAACGTCGCGGATGGTGGCGGGCTTGCGATACCAGGAGAGGCGATCGGCCTGCTCGGCCCAGAAGCTGTCGGGCTGCTCGAGCGAGCGCCGGTATGCGTGGTGGTAGCCGGCCTGGTCGATCCAGGCGCGCCTGGCGAAAGACTCCGATACGGGAAACAGGCGTTCGTCAGGCATGGGCGTCCTCCATGGAAAATTCGGCGGCGCGGCGCTCCGAGTACCAGCGCTGCAGGTTGCGCGCGGCGAAGTCCCAGTCGAGCAGGTGGTCGACCACGCCTTCCACGTAGGCCGCGCGGCGCTCGTGGTGGTCGAGGTAGTAGGCGTGCTCCCAGACATCGATCACGAGCAGCGGGTTGCGTCCGTGCGCGATCGGGGTGTCGGCGTTCTGCGTGGTGACGATGCGAAGGAGCCCGCGCTCGAGCACGAGCCAGGCCCAGCCGCTGCCGAAGAGGCCGGCGGCGCTCGCCTTGAACGCCGCGGCGAACACTTCGTGGCTGCCGAAATCCCGCTCGATGCGCGCGGCGAGGTCGGTGCCGGGCGGCGATCCCTTGCCCGGACGCAGCGACTTCCAGAAGAACTCGTGGTTCCAGGCCTGCGCCGCGTTGTTGAAGATCGCGAGCTTGCGGGCGGTGGTGCGTCCGCGCCCGGCGTGCCGCACGATGTGCTCGAGCGGCGACGACTCGAGCTCGGTCCCGGCGATCGCCGCGTTCAGGCGTTCCACGTATCCGCGGTAGTGGCGGCCGTGATGGATCGCGAGGGCCTCGGCGGAGATGACCGGCTCGAGCGCATCGAGCGGATAGGGAAGCGATTCGGGTGTTATCGGCATGGGCGTTTCCTCCTCACGTCCATGCTCGCGCGGCCTGTGCTGCCAGTAAAACGAATTCCATTGGCATTTGAATGCAATGGAATTGCCGATGGGTCGCAGGGGGCGAGGCGAGTCGACGATGACATGCGCAAAAGTGCATTCAATCGCCAACCAGTTTCGTTTTACTTCATGGTTGCGCGCGTCCATCCTCGTCTGGCGTTTCGCCGCAAAACCTTCAATCACCGGAGAACGACATGTCCTTCATCACGCTGGGCAGCGCCACCGACATCCTCGAGGCCCGTCGCGCCTTCATCGGCAAGTCCGGGCTCCTGCTCTCGGGCGCGGCCGTGGCCCTGCTCGCGGGCCGCGACGCGCTCGCGGCGAAGGGCGCAAAGTCCACCGAATCCGACGTGAGGATCCTCAACACGGCGCTCGCCGCCGAGCTCGAGGCGATCGCCGCCTACCAGGTGGGCGCCGAAAGCGGGCTGCTGCAGAAACCGGTGCTCGACCTGGCGGTCGTGTTCCAGGGCCACCACAAGGAGCACGCCGACCTTCTCGCGAAGACGGTCGCGAAGCTCGGCGGCAAGGCCGTGTCGGCGAAGGCGAAGTACGTTTTCCCGACCGAGTCGCTCAAGACCCAGAACGATGTCCTGCGCTTCGCGGCGACGCTCGAAAAGGGCGCCGTCAGCGCATACCTCGGCGCCGTGCCCGTGTTCGGCAACCGCGACCTCGCCAAGGCCGCCGCGAGCATCCTGGGCGACGAGGCGATGCACTGGGCGATCCTGCGCAACGCGGTCGGCGAGGTCCCGGTCCCTTCCGCGTTCGTTTCCTGACGATGGGCTTCACCGAGCTCATCTCGGTCGGCGCGGGGATCGCGTTCGCCGCCGGGGCTGCGGTGGCCGCGGGAGGGGGCGACCCGAAGGCGGGAGAAGCGATCTATTCGCGCTGCGTGGCCTGCCATGCGCTCGAATACGACCGGACCGGGCCGCGCCACTGCGGCCTCTTCGGCCGGCGGGCCGGGACGGTCTCCGGCTTCGACTATTCGGATGCCATGAAGGGCTCGAACATCGTCTGGAACGCGAAGACCCTCGAGCGCTTCCTGGCCGAGCCCATGGCCGCGGTTCCGGGAACGTCGATGGGTTATGCGGGCGTCACCGATCCCGGGGAGCGCGCGGACCTCATCGCGTACCTCGAGCAGGCGGGCAAGGCGCCTCGGTGCCGGAAATAGCCGACGCACAGTCAGCAGA
>CAMPHL010000361.1 GCA_946885905.1 uncultured Pseudomonadota bacterium
TTATTGATCCATGCAGAACATCCGTAATTTCTCGATCATCGCGCACATCGACCACGGCAAATCCACGCTCGCCGACCGCCTGATCGAGCGCACCGGCGGCCTGCAGACGCGCGAGATGGAATCGCAGGTGCTCGACTCGATGGACCTCGAGCGCGAGCGCGGCATCACGATCAAGGCCCAGACGGCGGCCCTGCGCTACCGCGCGCGCGACGGGCGGGAATACGAGCTGAACCTGATCGACACGCCCGGCCACGTCGATTTCTCGTACGAGGTGTCGCGCTCGCTTTCGGCGTGCGAGGGGGCCCTGCTGGTCGTGGACGCTTCCCAGGGCGTCGAGGCCCAGACGGTCGCCAACTGCTACACCGCCACCGAGCTCGGCGTTGAAGTCGTTCCCGTGCTGAACAAGATCGACCTGCCGAGCGCGATGCCCGAGCGCGCGATCCAGGAGATCGAGGACGTGATCGGCATCGACGCCACCGACGCGATCCGCTGCAGCGCCAAGACGGGGGAGGGCATCGACGACGTGCTCGAGGCCGTGATCGCGCGCATCCCTGCGCCGTAGGGCGATCCCGCGGCGGCGCTGAAGGCGCTGATCATCGATTCGTGGTTCGACAACTACGTGGGCGTGGTGATCCTGGTGCGCGTGGTGGACGGGCGCATCGCCCCCAAGGACCGCATCAAGCTCATGGCCACCGGCGCGCTGCACCTTGTGGAGCAGGTGGGCGTGTTCACCCCCAAGTCGGTCGCGCGCGAGAGCCTTTCGGCGGGCGGCGTGGGTTTCATCATCGCCGGGATCAAGGAGCTGAAGGACGCCAAGGTCGGCGATACCGTGACGCTCGTGGACAATCCCGCTACCGAGCCGCTGCCGGGATTCAAGGAAATCCAGCCGCAGGTCTTCGCCGGCCTCTATCCGGTCGAGTCCAACCGCTACGAGGCGCTGCGCGACGCCCTCGCCAAGCTCCAGCTGAACGACTCTTCCCTGCGCTACGAGCCGGAAACGTCCCAGGCCCTCGGGTTCGGTTTCCGCTGCGGCTTCCTCGGCCTGCTGCACATGGACATCGTGCAGGAGCGGCTCGAGCGCGAGTACGACATGGAGCTCATCACCCCCGCGCCCACGGTGGTCTACCAGGTGGCCAGGCGCGACGGCGAGGTGATCGAGATCGACAACCCGTCGAAGCTGCCGGACCTCTCGCAGGTCGAGGAGATCCGCGAGCCCATCATCCGCGCCGCGATCATCATGCCGCAGGAGTACGTGGGCCCGGTGATCACGCTGTGCGAGCTCAAGCGCGGAACGCAGGTGAACATGCAGTACCTCGGGCGACAGGTGATCCTCACCTACGACATGCCGTTGAACGAGATCGTGATGGACTTCTTCGACAAGCTGAAGTCGTCGTCGCGCGGCTACGCCTCGCTCGACTACGAGTTCCGCGAGTTCCGCCCGGGCGACCTCGTGCGCCTGGACATCCTCATCAACGGCGACAAGGTCGATGCGCTCTCGCTCATCGTGCACCGCGAGACCGCGCGCTACCGGGGGCGCGACCTCGTGACCCGCATGCGCGAGCTGATCCCGCGCCAGATGTTCGACGTCGCGGTCCAGGCCGCGATCGGCTCCGACGTGGTGGCGCGCGACAACATCAAGGCCCTGCGCAAGAACGTGCTCGCCAAGTGCTACGGTGGCGACATCACGCGCAAGAGGAAGCTCCTCGAGAAGCAGAAGGCCGGCAAGAAGCGCATGAAGCAGGTGGGCAACGTCGAGATCCCGCAGGAGGCGTTCCTCGCGATCCTGCAGGTCGAGAAGTAGGCGAAGCGCGTGGAAGCGGGAATCGGAGGAACAGGGGTATCGGAGGAAAAGCATTGTCGTTCGTGCCGCAGCCCAAACGCAGCCACGAATACGCGCGCTGTCCTCTTTGCTTCCCCCTGCTTCCCCTGTTTGCTCCGCTTCCCGCCTTTACCTGCTTTAATCCGCGCAGCGTGAAAAAGGAGAAGAAGTAAATGCCGCAAGGCGGACTGGACTGGGAGTTGATCGCGCTGGTGGCCGCGGCCGCGAGCGCAGCGATCATCGCGTGGGACTGGCTCGCGACGCGCGCGGGCAAGGAGCGCACCGACGCGCGCAAGGGCATCCTCGAGGTCGCCTGGCCGGTGCTCTTCATCGCCGCGATGGGGTTGCTGCTCAAGGTGACCGACTTCGCCGCGGTGCTGCTGCTCGCCGCGGTCATCACCGGGGTGATCTGGCTCGTGGACGCGAAGCTCTTCCGCAGGCGCCGCACCTCCGACGCGCCCGAGCCCGTCGTGGTCGACATGGCCCGCGCCTTCTTCCCCGTGATCGTGGTGGTGTTCCTGATCCGGTCGTTCTGGGTCGAGCCCTTCAAGATCCCTTCGGGGTCGATGAAGCCCACGCTGCTGGTGGGCGACTTCATCCTGGTGAACAAGTACATCTACGGCATCCGCCTGCCGGTGGTGAACAAGAAGGTCATCGACATCGAGCCCATCAAGCGCGGCGACGTGGTGGTGTTCCGCTACCCGGCGGATCCGAGCGTCGACTACATCAAGCGCGTGGTGGGCCTGCCCGGCGACAGGATCGGCTACAGGGGCAAGCGCATCTCGGTGAACGGCGCCGACGTCGAGGTGAAGGGCAGCGGCTACTACACCGACGCGGAGCTCAACTTCCTGCGCCTGCCCACCTTCAGCGAGAAGCTGGGCGAGCGCTACCACCAGATGATGATCGTGCCCGCGCAGCCGCCGGTGGACCTGGCGCAGGTCCGGCAGTTCGCCCATCGCAGCAATTGCGAATACAATGACGACGGCTTCACCTGCACGGTGCCCGCGGGTCATTACTTCATGATGGGCGACAACCGCGACCAGAGCAGCGACAGCCGCTACTGGGGTTTCGTGCCGGACGACCACATCAAGGGACGCGCGTTCCTGGTGTGGATGAACTTCAACGACTTCAAGCGCATCGGCAACGGGATCGAGTAGGCGGACCACGTTCAGGGAGATTCGGTCATGCGCAGCAAGCAACTGGGCATTTCGCTCAAGGGAGCCGTCTTTTGGATGGCCATCCTCGGGTTCCTCGGCGTGATGGGCGCCAAGCTCATGCCGGCCTACATCGAGTACTTCACCGTGAAGAAGATGCTGAGGGCGATGGACGAGTCCGGCGACCTCAAGGGCACGGTGCGCGACATCCGCAATGCCTTCGACAAGAGGAACGCCATCGAGGACGTGAAGAACGTCCGTCCGGACGACCTCGAGATCACCAAGGAAGGCGGCGAAGCCGTGGTTTCGGTCAACTGGTCCGTGCGCGTCCCGCTGGTGAGCAACGTGAGCGCCTGCCTGGACTTCTTCGCCACCACGGCCAAGTGACCCGCAAGGCGGGTCGCGGCGCGCAGGCGCCCGAGGGACTCGCGGAGCTCGAGCGGCTCCTCGGCCATGCCTTCCGCTCCGCGCTCATCCCACTGGTGACGCTGGTGGACATTCCCGGATTCCTGCCGGGCGTGAACCA
>CAMPHL010000362.1 GCA_946885905.1 uncultured Pseudomonadota bacterium
AAGCGACCAGCGACTACGACCGCGAGAAGCTGCAGGAGCGTGTCGCCAAGCTCGCAGGCGGTGTGGCGCTGGTCAAGGTCGGCGCTGCAACCGAGGTCGAGATGAAAGAGAAGAAGGCCCGCGTGGAAGACGCGCTGCACGCGACCCGCGCCGCGGTCGAAGAAGGTGTCGTTCCCGGTGGCGGCGTTGCGCTCATCCGTGCGCGTGCCGCGGTCGCCAAGGTCAAGGGCGACAACCATGACCAGGATTGCGGCATCAAGATCGTATTGCGTGCGCTGGAAGAGCCGCTGCGCTGGATCACGGCGAACGCCGGAGACGAGCCCTCGGTCGTCGTCAACAAGGTGGTCGAAGGCAAGGGCAACTACGGCTACAACGCACAGACCGGCGAGTATGGCGATCTCGTCGACATGGGCGTGCTCGATCCGACCAAGGTCGCGCGTACCGCTCTGCAGAACGCCGCTTCGGTCGCCGGCCTGATCCTCACCACCGATGCGATGGTCGCGGAATCGCCGAAGGAAGAGTCGCATGCCGGACATGCCCACGGCGGCATGGGCGGCATGGGCGGCATGGACATGTAACACGCGCCTCGGCGCACCCACACCGTCTTCCCGGCGAAAGCCGGGACCCAGCAACAAACAAAGGCCCCGCCCCCGCGGGGCCTTTGCTTTTCCAGTGGTCGGTTACAATCCCTCGGCCTTGCATCAAGCCGTCTTCCCGGCGGGTAAGCCTGCCCCGGAGTGCTTCGATCCGGGGCCGGAATCCCAGGAGAGACGGAGCGTTCACTCCAAAAGGCCCGAGCACCATGAACCCGAAACGCCGCCGCATGCTCCTCGCCGGGGCAAGCCTCGCATCCGCGCTCGCGGCCCCCTCACTGCTGCGCCCCGCGTACGCCCAGGCCCAACCGCTACTCCGCAAGAAAATCCCCTCGAGCGGCGAAGCAATCCCCATCATCGGCCTCGGCACCGCGCGGCGCTACGAAGACGCCGGTACGCCCGAAGAGCGCAAGACCCTGCTCGAAACGCTCCGCCGTTTCGGCGCGCTCGGCGCGACGGTGATCGACACCGCGCCGGTCTACGGCGATGCCGAAAGCGTGGTCGGCGGTCTGCTTGCGGAGCTCAAGCTCCGCGACCCGCTCTTCCTCGCGACCAAGGTCAGCGTGCGGGGCGGGCGCGAGGAGGGGATCGAGCAGATCGAAGGCTCGTTCAAGCGCCTGCGCACTTCGAAAATCGACTTGATCGCGGTCCACAACCTGCGCGGCACCGAGATCCACATTCCAACGCTGCGCGAAATGAAGGATGCGGGGCGCATCCGCTACGTCGGCATCACGACCTCCTTCGATCGCCAGTACGGCGACTTCGAGGCCACCATGAAGCGCGAGCGGCTCGATTTCATCCAGGTCGATTACGCGCTCGACAACCGGGACGCGGGCGAGCGCATCCTGCCGCTCGCCGCCGAGCGCGGGATGGCGGTCATGATCAATCTGCCGTTCGGCCGCGGGCGGCTCTTCCGCGCGGTGCAGGGAAAGCCCTTGCCGCCGTGGGCCGCCGAGTTCGACGTCGCGACGTGGCCGCAGTTCTTCTTGAAGTACATCGTCTCGCACCCGGCGGTGACCTGCGCGGTGCCGGGCATGGCCCGCCCTCAATACGTCGAAGACAACCTCGGTGCGGCGCGCGGGCGACTTCCCGACGCGCAGCAGCGCCGGCGCATGGAAAGCTTCATCGATGGCCTCTAGAGCCCGCGCGCTCCTCGCGCGCGTGGTGGACGTGCGCCCGGAGGAGCTGCGCGCGCTCGGCTGGTCGCTGCTCTACGTCTTCGCGGTCCTTTCCGCGTACTACGTGCTGCGTCCCATCCGCGACGAGATGGGCGTGCACGCGGGCGTGGAGAAGCTGCCGTGGCTCTTCACCGGCACGCTGATCGCCATGATCGCGGTGAATCCGCTCTTTAGCGCCGTGGTAAAGCGTCTGCCGCGCGTGCGATTCATCGCGGCGGCCTACCGCTTCTTCTCCGTGAACCTCCTCATCTTTGCCGGGCTCTTCGCCATCGCGACGCCCGAGCAGAACGTCTGGCTCGGCCGCGCCTTCTTCATCTGGGTGTCGGTGTTCAATCTCTTCGTCGTGTCGGTCTTCTGGGCGCTGATGGTCGACGTCTTCGACTCGGAGCAGGGCAGGGGCCTGCTCCTCCTCAGCCCGACCTTCCTCTATTCGGCCCTGTTCCTGCTCGGGCCGATCCTGGTGGTCATCGCGCATAGTTTCTGGACGCAGGACTACCTGACGATCGATCGCAGCTTCACGCTGGAAAACTACCGCCAGGCGCTGATGGAACCGATTTATCGCGACCTGCTTATGCGCTCGCTCTACATCTCGGCCATCGTCAGCGTCGGCACGGTGCTCACGGCCTACCCGATCGCCTATTACATCTCGTTTTGCGGTGGGCGCCGAAAGGCCCTGCTGCTCTTCCTGATCACCATTCCCTTCTGGACCGGATATCTCCTTCGGGTCATGGCATGGAAGGTGGTGCTGGGCAGCCAGGGCGTGCTCAATTCGGCGCTGATGGCCTCGGGCCTGACCGACGAGCCGGTTCGTTCCCTGATCTACAGCAGCAATGCCGTGATCGTCACGCTCATCCATGCCTGGGCGGTCTTCGCCATCCTGCCCATCTATGTGTCGCTCGAAAAGATCGACCGCAGCCTGCTCGAGGCCGCGACCGATCTTGGCGACGGCCCGGTGCGGCGCTTCCTGCGGGTAACGCTGCCGCTTTCCCTGCCGGGAGTGGTCGGGGCCCTGCTGATCGTGATGATCCCGACGGTCGGCGATTTCGTGACCCCGAAACTCGTGGGCGGAACCGACGGCGTGATGATCGCGAACGCGATCCAGGCGCAGTTCGGGCGCGCGGCGAACTGGCCTCTGGGTGCGGCCCTTTCCGTCACGACGATGATAGCGGTCTCGCTCCTCGGCGGGGCGCTGGTACTGGCCGTACGGGGCCTGGTCAGGGTGTTCCGATGAGCATGTGGGTGCGAATAGGCCGCATCTGGCTCCCGCTTTATGCGCTTGCCTATCTGCTGTTCCTCTACCTGCCGGTCCTGCTCCTGCCGCTGTTCTCGGTCAATGCATCGGCTGTTCCGACCTTGCCGCTGACGGGCTTCACATTCGACTGGTACCGCAGCCTGGCCGCCAACCAGACCTTGATACAGGCGGCCTGGAATTCGCTCGCGGTCGCGGTTGCCTCGTGCCTTCTCGCCACGGTGCTTGGAATCTGCGCCGCCCGGGCGATCACGCGTTACCGTTTCGCTGGGCAGAAGCCGATGAGCGCGCTGATCATGGCGCCGCTGGTGCTGCCCGAGATCATCATCGCGGTGGCGCTCCTGATCGTCCTGCTCCAGGCGGGGCTCGAACTGTCGCTGCTCACGGTGGTGCTGGGCCATGTGCTGATCTGCCTGCCCTATTCGATCACGGTGCTCGTATCGGGATTCGAGGGCTTCGATCGCGCCTATGAGG
>CAMPHL010000363.1 GCA_946885905.1 uncultured Pseudomonadota bacterium
TCCACCGCTTCGTGATCCTGCACAAGGAGCTCGACGCCGACGACGGCGAGCTCACGCGCACGCGCAAGGTGCGCCGCGGCTTCATCGGCGAGAAATACGCCACCGTCGTGGACGCTCTCTACTCGGGCGTGGAGCGCTGCGTGGTCGAGGCCCAGGTGCGCTTCGAGGACGGGCGTACCGGCACCGTCCGCGCCGAGCTGGGCGTCCACCCGGCCAAGACTTTCGCCACGAACGCAGCGCGCGCCGCCGCATGAACCTCAACGAACCCAGCCCGGGGGCGACCACCGGCCGGCGCATCGGCGAGGTGGTGCTCTGCGTGGAAGGCGTCTCGCTCGCCTTCGGCGGCGTGAAGGCCTTGAGCGACGTTTCCTTCGACGTACGGGAGCACGAGGTGCGCGCCATCATCGGCCCCAACGGCGCGGGCAAGAGCTCGATGCTGAACGTCATCAACGGGGTCTACCAGCCGCAGCAGGGCCGGATCACTTATCGTGGCCGGGCGCGCACCCGCATGGATCCGCACGCCGCGGCCCAGGGCGGGATCGCGCGCACCTTCCAGAGCCTCGCGCTCTTCAAGGGCATGAGCGTGCTCGAGAACATCCTCGCCGGCCGCAACCTGATGATGAAGTCGAACATCCTCCTGCAGGCCCTGCGCGTGGGCCCCGCGCTCGCCGAGGAGATCGCGCACCGCAGGCGCTGCGAGGAGATCATCGATTTCCTGGAGATCCAGCACGTGAGGAAGACCCAGGTCGGGCGCCTGCCCTACGGCCTGCAGAAGCGCGTGGACCTGGGCCGCGCGCTCGCCGCGGAGCCCAGGGTGCTGCTCCTGGACGAGCCCATGGCCGGGATGAACGTGGAGGAGAAGCAGGACATGAGCCGCTTCATCCTCGACGTGAACGACGAGTTCGGCACGACCATCGTGCTGATCGAGCACGACATGGGCGTCGTGATGGACCTCTCGGACCGGGTGGTGGTGCTCGACTACGGCCGCAAGATCGCCGACGGCACACCCGACGAGGTGCGGGCGAGCCAGGCCGTGATCGACGCATATCTGGGAGTGCAGCACTGATGAACGCGCTCAATGCCCGCAACCTCACGATCGCGTTCTTCGTGCTGCTGGCCTTCGGCCTGTTCTCGCCGCTCATGTTCACCGGCACGAAGCTTCCGCAGTGGCTCGAGGTGGTCCTGGGCGGCCTCATGTCGGGCGTGCTGTATTCGCTCGTGGCGCTGGGCCTGGTCCTCATCTTCAAGGCCTCGGGGGTGTTCAACTTCGCGCAGGGCGCGATGGTGCTCTTCGCCGCGCTCTCGCTCGTGCGCCTGATGGAGAAGATGCCGTTGCTCGCGGCCCTGGCCGTCACCGTCGTCATCATGGTGGCGCTCGCCTGGCTGATCGAGCGGCTGGTGCTGCGTCCCCTGGTGAACCAGGAAGGCATCGTGCTCTTCATGGCCACGCTCGGCGTGGCCTACTTCCTCGACGGCTTCGGCCAGACGATCTGGGGCAGCGACATCTACAACCTGAACGTCGGCATGCCCAAGGAGCCCAAGATCATCCTGGAGGGCACGTTCGAGGGCGGCCTGCTGGTGTCGATGGAAGACCTGCTGGCGGCGCTCCTCGCCGCCGCGCTGGTGGCGTTGCTCGCGCTCTTCTTCCAGAAGACCGGCACGGGCCGGGCGCTGCGCGCGGTGGCCGACGACCACCAGGCCGCGCAGTCGATCGGCATCCCGTTGAACCGCATCTGGGTGATCGTCTGGAGCGTGGCGGGCCTCGTGGCGCTGGTGGCCGGCATCATCTGGGGCTCCAAGCTGGGCGTGCAGTTCTCGCTGCAGCTGATCGCGCTGAAGGCGCTGCCGGTGGTGATCCTGGGCGGCTTCACCTCGATCCCGGGCGCCATCATCGGCGGCCTCATCATCGGCCTGGGCGAGAAGGTCTCCGAGGTCTACCTGGGTCCGCTGCTGGGCGGAGGCATCGAGAACTGGTTCGCGTACGTCCTCGCGCTGGTGTTCCTGCTCTTCCGCCCCGAAGGCTTGTTCGGCGAGCGCCACATCGACAGGGTCTAGACGTGATCTATCGCGAAACCGGCCAGTTCAAGGCGACCTACGCATCGGACCAGCAGCTCTTCCCGATCCTGCAGGACCGCGTCTTCGTGATTGGCTTCCTCGTGTTCGCGTTCGGCGTCGTGCCCTTCGTGGGCACCGAGTACCTCTTCCGCGCGATCCTCGTCCCGTTCCTGATCCTCTCGCTCGCCGCGCTGGGGCTCAACATCCTCGTGGGCTACTGCGGGCAGGTGTCGCTCGGGACGGGCGCCTTCATGGCGGTGGGCGCGTATTCCGCTTACAACCTCGCGCTGCGCGTCCCGGACCTGAACCTGCTCGTGGTCTTCCTGCTGGCGGGCGTCTTCGCCACGGTGGTCGGCGTGCTGTTCGGCATACCGAGCCTGCGCATCAAGGGCTTCTACCTGGCCGTAGCCACGCTCGCCGCGCAATTCTTCGCCGACTGGGCCTTCGCGCGCATCGGGTGGTTCACGAACAACGCGCCCTCCGGCTCGGTCGCCGCCCCACCGCTCACGATCTTCGGCTTCCTCGTCGACACGCCGACCGAGAAGTACCTGCTCGTGCTCGCGATCACGTGCCTCTTCGCCCTCATCGCGCGTAACCTCACACGCGGGGCGATCGGGCGCTCGTGGATGGTCACGCGGGACATGGACGTCGCGGCCGTAGTGATCGGCATCCGCCCGATGATGGCCAAGCTCACGGCCTTCGCCGTGAGCTCGTTCTTCGTGGGCGTGGCCGGGGCCCTCTGGGCGTTCGTCTACCTCGTCGCCTGGGAGCCGCTCGCCTTCGACGTGAACCGCTCCTTCCAGCTGCTGTTCATGGTGATCATCGGGGGGCTTGGGTCGATCCTGGGATCGTTCCTGGGTGCGGCCTTCATCGTGATCCTGCCGCTGGTGCTGAACCAGCTGCCCACGTGGCTCGGCATTCCCCTGTCCACGGCGATGATCTCGCACCTCGAGTTCATGATATTCGGCGCCCTCATCGTCTTCTTCCTCATCGTCGAGCCGCATGGCCTCGCGCGGCTCTGGGCGATCGGGAAGGAAAAGCTGAGGCTCTGGCCGTTTCCGCACTAAACCGCTGCACAACGAGAGGAGGATGGACATGAAACGCATGTTGAAGATGAAGGCGGCGGCCGTGGCGCTCGCGGTTGCCGGCGCTTTCGGGGCCGTGCAGGACGTGGCCGCGCAGTCGAACGAGATCTTCATTCCGGTGCTGGTCTACCGCACCGGCGCCTACGCGCCCAACGGCATTCCGTGGGCCGACGGGTTCGTCGATTACCTGAAGCTGGTCAATGCGCGCGACGGCGGCGTGAACGGCATCAAGCTCGCCTTCGAGGAGTGTGAGACCGGCTACGCGACCGACCGGGGCGTGGAGTGCTACCAGCGCCTGAAGAGCCGCAAGCCCGTGGCGGTGAACCCGCTGTCGACCGGCATCACCTACGCGC
>CAMPHL010000364.1 GCA_946885905.1 uncultured Pseudomonadota bacterium
GCTGAAGGCCGTCGGCGGCTACCTCGCGCCCGTCGAAGGGCAGATCCGGCTCAAGGGCGCGGACGTGTCCAGGCCGGGTGCGGACCGCGTGATGGTGTTCCAGGAGTTCGACCAGCTCCTGCCGTGGAAGACGGTGAAGCAGAACGTGATCTTCGCGCTCGAGGCCTCGGGCCGCTCACGCGGCCGCGAGGCCGAGGAGCGGGCGCTGGCCGCGATCGCGAAGGTGAACCTCACGCGCTTCGCCGATTCGTACCCGCACACGCTCTCCGGCGGCATGAAGCAGCGCGTGGCGATCGCGCGCGGCATGGTGATGGAGCCCGACATCCTGCTGATGGACGAGCCCTTCGCGGCGCTGGACGCGCTCACGCGCCGCAAGATGCAGGACGAGCTGCTGCAGCTCTGGGAGGACACCCACTTCACGGTCCTGTTCGTGACGCACTCGATCCCCGAGGCGGTGCGCATCGGCAACCGCATCCTGCTGCTCTCCCCCCACCCTGGCCAGGTGCGCGCGGAGCTGAACAGCGACGGCACCGATCCCGAGGATGCGGCGGGGGCGCGGCTCTCCGACCGGATCCACCACATGCTCTTCGCGGACGAGGACGTCGAGACGGAGGTGATCGCGCATGTCTAGCCTGCCTTTCGAGCGCCCCGAGTACGTGCGCGACCAGGTTCCCGAGCACGACTTCGGGGTGGTGAAAAAGCCGCTCACGGCGTGGGAGCGCATCTACGGCAACTCCGCGGTGCGCAAGGTCGTGATCCTGATCCTGCTCGCCTCCGCGTGGCAGGCGTATGCGACCTACCTCGACAACGCGCTCATCCTGCCCACCTTCACCGAGACGATGAAGGCCTTCTTCCAGCGCTCGGTGAGCGGTGAGCTGCCGAAGAAGTCGTGGGCTTCGATCGTGGTCCTGTTGTACGGCTACGGCATCGGGCTCGTGCTGGCACTCGTCCTCACGATCCTCGCCATGGCCTCGCGCCTCGGCACCGACCTGCTCGAGACCCTTACGGCGATGTTGAATCCCCTGCCCGCGATCGCGCTGCTTCCGCTCGCGCTCATCTGGCTGGGGCTGGGCAACCCGAGCATCATCTTCGTGCTGGTGCACGCGGTGATGTGGCCGATCGCGCTCAACACGCACTCGGGCTTCCTGTCGGTATCCCAGACGCTTCGCATGGTGGGCCGCAACTATGGCCTCTCCGGCGTGGGCTACGTGGCCAGGATCCTCATCCCGGCCGCCTTCCCCAGCATCCTCTCGGGGCTCAAGATCGGCTGGGCGTTCGCCTGGCGCACGCTGATCGCCGCGGAGCTCGTCTTCGGCACTACTTCGGGCTCGGGCGGCCTCGGCTGGTTCATCTACGAGAACAAGAACCTCCTCGACATCCCGGCGGTGTTCTCGGGCCTGTTCGCGGTGATCCTCATCGGCCTGCTGGTGGAGAACCTCATCTTCCGCACCATCGAGCGGCGCACGGTCCTCAAGTGGGGGATGCAATCCTGAGCCGGTGCCGCCCACCGCGTTCGTAGCGGCGCTGCTGCTGGGCGCGGTGTGGGTGATCGAGGTCATCCGCGTCTTCCGCCCTGCGCCCACGCTCGCCGCCGTCGGGCTCTCGTGCCTGGCGGCCTATGCGCTCCTGGCGCTGGCTCGCGCGAGCCGGCACATCCGCGCGCTCTTCCTCGTGGTCGTGGCGGTGGCCGTCGCGCTGTCGGCCTGGCAACGCGACGCGGCCGCATTGCTCGAGGGATTCTCGAAGGCGCAGATCTTCGGCGCCTTCCTGCCCGCGATCCTGTTCCTGCGCGCGACCGCGGAAGCCGATCCGCGGATCCGGCAGGTGCGCGAGGACCTCGGGGGGCTCGCGCCCGAGGCCGCGAAGAGCTGGACGCAGTACGGCTCGCACCTGCTGGGCGCGGTCCTCAACGTCGGAGCTTTCGCGATCCTCGCACCCGTCGTGGCACGCGGCAACGACGAGCCGGCGCGCCTGGAGCTCGCGCGCAGCGCCGCCCGCGGCGTGGGCGGGGCGGTCATGTGGTCGCCGTTCTTCGTCTCGCTGGGCTTCGTGAGCCAGCTCGTCCCCGCGGCCACGCTATGGCAGGCGATGGCGGTGGGCAGCGGGCTTGCGATCATGGGCTTCGCGCTGTCGCATGCCCTCTTCATGCCCAGCCTGGGCCCCGCGGCGTGGCGTGCGAGCCTCGCGCGCCTCGCCCCCATCCTCGCCCCGATGTCGCTCGTGATCGGCGCCGTGGTCGCCGCCACGTTGCTGCTCCATTGGAGCGGACTGCAGGCGGTCGCGATCGTGGTCCCGGCGCTGTGCATCGCCTACATCGCGCTCCTCGGCCCCTCGCAAGGCGCCGCGATCCTGCGGCGCACGGTGGCCAGCTCGACGAGGATCTCCGACGAGCTCCTCATCGTGGTCGGCGCGACCGTGCTCGGCGCGGCGATCGCCGCGCTGCCCGCGGTGCAGGCACTGGGCCGGGAAGTCACACCGGCGATGGCCTCCGGCCCCGTGCTGCTCGGCGGCCTCGTCCTCGTGCTGCTCGCGCTGGGGCAACTGGGACTGCATCCGATGATCGGCGCGAGCCTCGTGATCCCGGTCGTCGCAGGCGGCGACTTCGGCCTGTGCGCCGTCGTGCTCGTAAGCGCCGGCGTCTTCGCCTGGGCGCTCAACGCGAGCGTTTCCATCTGGACGCTGCCGGTGGCGGTAGCCTCGAGCGCCTTCTCGGTGAACGCCACGCGGATGATGTCGCGCGCGACGTGGAAATACCTCGCGCTGCACGCCGCCGGCGGAATCCTCTACCTCGCGGCGGCCAACGCGCTGCTGCGCGCACTCGGTTGCCAATGAAGGAGGAAGTCATGAGCGACACCCCTGTCACCGACGAATACGTCCGCAAGGGCGACTTCAATCCGCTGTGGGAGCCGCTGCGCCAGCTCGACCCGCAGTTCGTCGAGGCCTACCTGCGCTTCCGCGACGTTCCGCACCGGACGGGCCCCCTGCCGCCCAAGGTGAAGGAGCTGATCCTGGTCGCGATCAACGCGGCGACCACGCACCTCTACGCGCCCGGCGTGCGCCGCCACATGGCCAATGCCTTCGCGGCCGGCGCCACTCGCGAGGAGGTGCTGGAAACGATCGAGCTGGTGACCGTGATGGGCATCCACTCGGTGAACATGGCGATCCCGATCCTCCTCGAGGAAGCCGAGAAGGCTGGCGCCTGAATTCCACTTACTTCCAAGGCCACCAAGAACGAGCGAACCAGAATGTCCAAAACCAGCGGCGGCAAGGCAGTCGTGAACGCCCTCGAAGCCGAGGGCGTGAAGCATGTGTTCGGCCTCATCGGCTCGGCGGGCATGGAGATCTTCGACGCGCTCTACGACTCGAAGTCGATCCGGTTCGTGGGCGTGCGTGACGAGCGCACCGGCGTGCACATGGCCGATGGCTATGCGCGCGCCTCGGGCGGCGCGGGCGTGTTTCTCGCCGGCCAGAACGGGCCGGGCGCGACCAAC
>CAMPHL010000365.1 GCA_946885905.1 uncultured Pseudomonadota bacterium
AGCCGGGCGAGCAGTTCCTCGGCGTCGAGGCCGCGGCGCCGATCCGGTGCACGGCCGGGACCAAAACCCGCGGCATCGCCCTTCGTATCTCCGCGAGCTCCGCCGGCGCGCCCGCTTCCGAGAGGGACGTGGTCTCGCTTCAGGCGCGCGACGTCCACGGCCAGATGCGGCGCACGCTCGGGCAGCTCACCGCCGCGGGCGAGCTCGCGCAGCTCGCCGACGCGCGCTTCGCGCGCGAGGTCGCCGAAAGCGGGCTCTGGCGCCCCTTCGACTTCGTGGCGGCTTCCTATGCGGGCATCTACATGCTCGAGCCGGACGATCCGCGCAAGACCCCGGTGCTCTTCGTGCACGGCATCCAGGGCACGCCCGCGTCCTTCGAGACGCTGGCCGCGAAGCTCGACCGCTCACGCTTCCAGCCCTGGTTCTACTACTACCCCTCCGGCGTGCACCTGGACGAGATCGCCGATCACCTCGCGCAAACGGTGGCCAAGGTCACGCGGCGCCATCCGCACGATCGATTGGTCGTGGTGGCGCACAGCATGGGAGGCCTGGTGGCGCGCGGCTTCCTGCTGCGCCATGCCAGGAGCGCGGGCGCGGCACGCGTTCCCCTGTTCGTCACGATCTCCACGCCGTGGGACGGGCACAAGGCCGCCGAGATCGGCGTGAAGCGGGCCCCTGCCGTCGTGCGCGTCTGGGAGGACATGTCGCCGGGGAGCACCTACCTGCGCGAGATCTTCGAGCAGCCGCTGGCCGCGGGCACGCCGCACCACCTTCTATTCACCTATCGGCGCGACTCGAGATCCTTCGGCGCCTCCGACGACGAGGCGGTCACGGTCGCGAGCCAGCTGCGGTCCGCGGCGCAGCAGGGCGCCTCGCGCCTGTACGGCTTCGATGCGACCCACGTGGGCGTGCTACGCGAGCCCGAAGTCTCGGCGCTCCTCAACCGCCTCCTGGCCGAGGCGCGGTAGCTGGACCTAAGCGACAGCCGCACCAAGACCTGCGTCCGCCTGCCGCCTGGTCTCGATCTACAGGCGCGGCTCAGAGCATCTCCAGCTTGTCGTATACGTCCTTCGGCCACGTGGCATCCGGGCCGTTGTGAAGCTTCACCACCGCGTCGCGGAAGGGCTTGCGGTCGACCTTCACCACCGCCTTCTTGTGCTTGGTGGCCAGCTCGCCCGCCATCTTCTTCTCGATCTCGACGATCTCGCCGGTGGCCTTGGCCGCCGCTTCCCTGAGCACGGCCTCGAAGGTCTTCCTGTCGGCCTCCGAAAGCTTGCTCCAGGTGGGGCCGCCGACGATCGTGAGGAGCGCATCGGTGATGTGGCCCGTGAGCACGATGAACTTCTGCACTTCGTAGAACTTTTTCGCGTCGATCGTGGGCAGCGGGTTCTCCTGCGCGTCCACGGTGCCGTTCTGCAGCGCGAGGTAGACCTCGGCGAAGGCGATCGGCGTGGGGTTGGCGCCCACGGCGCGCGGGAACATCGTGTAGAGCGGCGCATCCGGCACGCGGATCTTCAGGCCCTTCATGTCGCCGGGCTTGTCGATCGCCTTGTTCGAGGTCACGTGGCGCTCGCCGTAATAGGTGATCGCCACCACCTTGTTGCCGCCGCTCTTCTGGCGGTAGCCCTCGCCCAGCTCGGTGAAGAGGCTGCTCTCGGAGAATTTCTTCCAGTGCGCGTAGTCGCGGAACATGTACGGCGCGCCGCCGATCGCGAGCGGGCCGTGCGTGCGCCCCGCGAAGAGCTGGCCGGTGTAGATGATGTCGACCGTGCCCAGGGTGAGGCCCTGGTTGATGTCGGTCTCCTTGCCGAGCGAGGAGGCCGGGAAGACCTCGACCTCGTACTTGCCGTTGGTGCGCTTCTTGATCTCGCCCGCCGCCCACACGGCGGCCGTGTGGTATGGCTCGCTGGTTTCGTACACGTGGGCCCACTTGAGCTTCGTCTGCGCCGCGACGCCGGTCGACAACCCCAGCGCTACGGCCGCTACCGCTAGCTTGATGCTGCTACGCATGGCTCCTCCTCTGTTTTGAACGGCTGTGGCTGACGGATGCGGCAAACCTTTGGAACACGGATAAGACGGATGAAACGGATGAACACGGATAAAACCAAACAGTGCCTCATGGACTAGGCGTGTTGCTTCCAAACGAAAGGCACGAAACCCGAATTGGTTTGGGGTTATCCGTGTTCATCCGTTTTATCCGTTTCATCCGTGTTCCAAAGGTTTTCCGCGCGCTTGACTCGTCCGAATCACATCACCGCGCCCAGGTACCAAGGCACGAACTCGTCCTGCCCGAACCCATGACGTTCCGACTTGCTGGGCTGCCCCGAAGCGGTCGCGAGGACCAGCTCGAAGATCTTCCGCCCCGCCTCCTGCACGCTCATCGAGCCGTCGAGGATCAGCCCGCAGTTGACGTCCATGTCGTCTTCCATCCGCTCGTACATGGGCGTGTTGGTCGCGAGCTTGAGCGACGGCGACGGCTTGCAGCCGTAGACCGATCCCCGGCCGGTGGTGAAGCAGATCATGTTGGCGCCGCCGGCCACCTGGCCCGTGGCGGAGACCGGGTCGTAGCCCGGCGTGTCCATGAAGACGAAGCCGCGCGCGGTTACGGGCTGGGCGTACTCGTACACGCCCATGAGGCCCGTCGTGCCGCCCTTGGCGACCGCGCCCAGCGACTTCTCGAGGATGGTCGTGAGCCCGCCCGCCTTGTTGCCCGGCGTCGGATTGTTGTTCATCTCGCCCTTGTTGCGCGCGGTGTACTCCTCCCACCACCGGATGCGCTCGACGATCTTCTCGCCGACCTCCCGGCTGGCGGCGCGGCGCGTGAGCAGGTGCTCGGCGCCGTAGATCTCGGGCGTCTCCGAGAGGATCGCGGTGCCTCCATGGGCGACCAGCAGGTCGACCGCCGCGCCGAGGGCCGGATTCGCCGTGATGCCGGAGTAGCCGTCGGAGCCGCCGCACTGCAGGCCCACGACGATGTGGCCCGCGGGGACGGTCTCGCGCCTCACCTGGTTCGCGTGGGGAAGCATCTCCTTCACGATCGCGACGCCTTCCGCGATGGTCCTGGCCGTTCCGCCCCGGTCCTGGATCGTCATCGCGCGAAGCGTCGGCCCCTGCGCCATGCCCTGGGTGAAGAAGAGCGCGTCCATCTGGTTGGCCTCGCACCCCAGGCCGATGATGAGCACGCCGCCGAAATTGGCATGCCTCGCATAGCCGGCGAGCGTGCGCCGCAGGATGTCCATCCCCTCGCCCGCCGAGTCCATGCCGCAGCCGGAGCCGTGCGTGAGCGCCACCACGCCATCGACGTTCGGGAAATCCCGCAACGCGTCGCCCTTGAACGCTTCGGCGACGTGCCTGGCCACGGTCGCCGAGCAGTTCACCGTCGAGAGGACGCCGATGTAGTTGCGCGTAGCCACGCGTCCGTCGGCGCGAACGATGCCCTGGAAGGTCGCCGCGGGCTGCACCATGGGCGTGGGGGTGTAC
>CAMPHL010000366.1 GCA_946885905.1 uncultured Pseudomonadota bacterium
GTGTCGGTCCGCGCGTCGTAGCGCTTGAAGCCGCGCGTGTCGCCGAATCCGCCGGCCATGTAGATCGAGCTCCCGACCACGGCGTTGGCGCTCTCCGACACGGGCGACGGTTCCACGGCCCCTCGAGACCAGGTGGCCGAAACCGGCACCGAGGGCGAGCCCTCGAGGCACACCGCGCCGGCAGGGACCGTGAGCCGCGTGGTCGCGAGCGAGCCGTTGCCGAATCCGGGCTCGGCGGACTCGTAGCGCGCGACGCCCGCGAGGCAGGTGTCGAAATCGAGCTCCAGCCGGCCCCAGCGCTGCGCTTGCACCTCGCTCGCGTTGAACGCGGCGCCGAACCGGGCTCCCACGGGGCGGTAGTTGTCGGCCACGACCATGCGTGTGCCGGAAGTGGGCGAGACGCCGACGGTCCATGCCTGCTCGCCGTTGCCGTCGTATGTGAACCAATAGACCTGCGCGCGGCCATCGGGCAGCTCTTCGACGTTCCACCCCTCGCCGTTGTGCGCGGGATCGAACCACGCGCCGCTGCGCGCGCGCAGCCCCGCAAGCGTGCGCGCACCGCCTGGATGAACCCGCCGCTTGCCGGTGCATTCGAGATCTGCAAGCGCGGTAAGGCGCGACACCGTGCCCGTGCCGGCGCCCCACGCTTGCGGCCCGGCGTAGGTGAGCTGCGCCTGGTTGCAGGAGGTGAAGCGCAACTCGATCGACCCCCAGGGCAGGATCTGCACTGCCGCGGGGTCGAAGCCAGGCCCGAATCGCGGGCCGCGCGTGGTGAAGGCATCGGTGAACACGATCCGGTCGCCCTCGATGCGGCCGCCCGATGCGTAGATCCATGCCTGCCGCGCGCCGCTTCCAGCAGGCGGATACGTGAACCAGATCGCGTGCGCGGTACCGTTGTCGAGCACCTGCAGGGTGAAGCCCTCGCCGTTTCGCTCCGGCGAGTACCATGAGCCGGACATGGCCGGCCCGACCCACAGCGCCGCGACCAGGATGGCGAGCATGCGCCGCAGGATACAGGGTGCTAATGTGGCCGGCATGCGACGAGTGTTACCGTTCCTTGCGGCCGCACTGCTCGCGGCGGCGCCCGTCCGCGCCCACGAGCTCGTGGGCGCCAACCTGAACCAGATCGCCGACTTCACGCGCAACCACGAGTTCGTGGACGTGATGCGGCAGTCGCGCGAGTTCGGGTCGTTCGCGGACCCGTTCAACACCGTGATCGCGCTCGGCCCCGACGGCTGGCCCACCGGCGACTTCGGCGTGACGCTCATGGCCGCGCAGGCCGGCGTGCGCGGCCTTGCGGGCACCTACCACGTCGTGTTCAACGGACGCGCGAGCGTCACTTCCGCGGCCTCCGGCACCGCGGGCCCTCCCGCCTACGACCCGGCGCGCAACGAAACGCGGCTCGATTTCACCTTCCCTGCCGATGGCGACACCATGGCCCTGCGCTTCGCGGTCGAGCCGGGCTCCGCCGCCAACGCGGTGAAGAACCTGCGCGTGATCCGGCCCGGCTACAACCCCGACGGCCATCCCACCTTCACGCCCGAATGGCTGGCGCACGTGAGCCGCTTCCGCATCCTGCGCCTCATGGACTGGCTCTCCACGAATCACCGCGCGAACGCGATCGTCTCGTGGTCCGACCGCCCGACCTCGGAGCGCAAGCGCACCGATGCCGAAGGCGCGCGCTGGGAGACCGTGGTCGAGCTCGCCAACGCGACCGGGCGCGACATCTGGATCAACATCCCGGTGCGCGCGAACGACGACTACGTGCGCAACCTCGCCACGCTGCTGCGGGACACCCTCGCCGGCAACATCCGGGTGTACGTCGAGTATTCCAACGAGCTCTGGAACGGACAGTTCGACCAGTTCCACATCCAGCGCGAGCTGGCGGCGGCCGAAGCGGCGGCTCCGTCCTCGCCGCTGCGCTACGACGGCGCGACCGATCCCAACCTCTGGGCCTTCCGCCGCGTGGGCAAGCGGCTGAAGGAGATCGGTGACGTCTTCGCTTCGGTCTGGGGTGCCGCTGCCATCAACGACCGGGTGCGCCCGGTGCTCGCGGGACAGATGGCCAACAGCTTCATCGTCGAGCAGGGCCTCGACGTGGTGGAAAGCGGACTGGGAGTGCCTGCCTCGCGGGTCTTCTAAGCGATATCGGGCGCCCCCTACGTTTTCCCGTCGGCTGCGAACGATCCCGACGCGGACGAGGCTTCGGGCCTGGGAGCGGCGCAGATCCTCGCGGGCATCGCCGGCGGGGCCAATGCCGCGCCGGCTTCATACGAATACGAAGCGCACGCAGGCATCGGCGCGTGGTATGGCCTCAAGGTCCTGGCCTACGAGGGCGGTTTCGATACCTTCGGCTCGGCGAACGTCGCGGCGAAGCGGGAGGCGAACCTCGACCCCGCGATACGCACCCATTGCCGCACGCTGCTCGACGGTTGGCATGCGGCGGGATTCGAGCACTTCCTGTGGTTCAACGCGGGGGCCGCGAGCTACAACACGCCTTTCGGCTCCTGGCCCCTGCTCGAGGACCTGCGCGAGCCCGCAAAGCCCAAGAACCAGTGCATGGACGAAACGCTCGCCGCGGCGCTCCCGGCCGTCACGATGGGCCACGCCGTCGGCCCGGCGATTCCCGCCGGCGGATACCAGGGTTCGACCGCCCCGGGAGCGCCGCTGGCGAACTCGAGCGCACCATTCGGCTTCCCCGGCTACGTCCAGTTCCTCGTTCGTGCCGCGCAAGGCGGCAACTACGAGCTGGTGATCCGCGCGCGCGGATCGAGCGTTCCGCGCATTGCCGTCTCGCTGAACGGCGCCGTGGTGAGCCCGTCGTTCGCGCTGCCCGAGGCTTCGGCCCCGGCCGATTCGACGCCGCTCGCCGTGACGCTGCGCCAGGGTCTCAATGCGCTGCGGCTCCTTCGGCCCGCTTCGGCGGGTGAGTGGTCGATCGAATCGCTCGCCTTGCGGCCGGCCGCGGCCGCGGCCCCCAACTACACCGCCCTCTGGTGGAACCCCGCGGAATCCGGATGGGGGATCAACTTTTCGCACCAGGGCGACATCCTCTTCGGCACCCTCTTCACCTACGCCGCGGACGGCAGGGATCTCTGGGTGGTGGCACCGGACCTGCGATTGCAAGGCGACGGATCGTACAGCGGCGGCCTCTTCCGCACGCGCGGGCCGGCGTTCGACACCTCGCCCTGGACTGCCATCACCGCCGAAGCCGTGGGCACGATGAACGTGCGCTTCGGCTCGACCGCCACGGGCACGGTGCAATACACGCTTTTCGGCACCACGGTCACCAAGGCGATCGAACGGCAGGTCTTCGGGCCCGTGCCAACGTGCGTGGCGCAAGCCCGATCGCGCACGGGCGAAACCAACTACACCGACCTCTGGTGGAATGCGGCCGAGTCCGGCTGGGGCGTGAACTTCACCCACCAGGGCGAGATAGTCTTCGCGACCCTCTTCACGTATGCGCCCGACGGCCGCG
>CAMPHL010000367.1 GCA_946885905.1 uncultured Pseudomonadota bacterium
AGGAACGCGCGCAGCACATCGCCGCGCGCGCGCCGGGCGGGGGACTCCGCGGCGCCCACGTCGAAGGTGATCCAGGTTCCGAGCCCGATCACCGGTACGCGCTCGCCCGTAGTCATGATCGGGCGCGTGGTGACGCCGGCCTGCGCACGGGCAGGCAGCACGGCCGCGGCGACCGCGCTACCAAGGAACCCCAGCATGCCTCTCCGGTCCATTACGTTCCTTTAGACTACAGCCGCGATGGACGTCCACCCGCTCTTCAGCGCCCTCATTCTTGGAGTCGTCGAGGGCCTGACCGAGTTCCTTCCGATCTCGTCCACCGGCCACCTCATCCTCGCCTCCGACCTCATCGGCGTCCATGACGAGAAGGGCAAGGTGTTCGACATTGTCATACAGCTGGGTGCCATCCTCGCGGTCTGCTGGGAATATCGCGCGCGCTTCGCCCGCGCCTTTTCGGGGCTCGCGCGCGATCCGCTGCAGCAGCGCTTCGCGATGAACCTCCTCGTGGCGTTCATTCCCGCCGCGGCGATGGGCCTCGCTTTCCAGTCGCAGATCAAGGACTACCTCTTCAATCCGGTGAGCGTCGCCGTGGCCCTGGTGGTGGGCGCCATCGCGATCTTCGCCATCGAGCGCTGGTACGAGCGCCACGGGCGCCCGCGCGTCAATGCCGTGGACGAGATGACCTGGCGCGACGCCCTCAAGGTGGGCCTCGCGCAATGCTTCTCGCTGGTTCCCGGGACCTCGCGATCGGGCGCCACGATCATGGGCGGGATGCTCTTCGGGTTGTCGCGGCAGGCGGCAACGGAGTTCTCCTTCTTCCTCGCCGTGCCGATGATGTTCGCCGCGACCGGATACCAGGTGGTCAAGTACCGCGGCCTTTTCACGGCCGCGGACCTGGCGCCCTTCGCAGTGGGCTTCGCGGTGAGCTTCGTTTCGGCGCTGGTGGCGGTGCGCGCCCTGATCCGCTATGTCGCGCACCACGATTTCCGGGCCTTCGCCTGGTACCGGATCGTGCTGGGACTCGTGGTGCTCGCCTACTTCCGCTACGCCTGAGCCAGCGAGCCAGGGCTAGGCGAGCGCCGCCTCCCGCGTGTAGCGCTTGATGAGGGCCAGCAGCTGGTCCTCCTGGTAGGGCTTGCCCATGTACTCGTTCACCCCGAGGTCCAGGGCGTGCTTGCGGTGCTTGTCGGCCGTGCGCGAGCTGATCATCACGATCGGGATCGCCTTCGTGCCGGCATCGGCGCGCACGTTGCGCGCGAACTCGAAGCCGTCCATCCGCGGCATCTCGACATCGAGCAGGATGCAGTCGGGCTTGATGTCCTGGAGCTGTTGCAGGGCGTCCACGCCGTCCTTGGCCATCGCGACCTCGTAGCCCTCGCGCGAAAGCATCCGCCCCGTGATCTTGCGAACGGTGAGCGAGTCGTCCACCACCATGACGAGCGGGGCGCCCGACTTCGACTCGATCACCAGCGGCGCGGCTTCGGCAGCCGGGGCGCTCATGGCATCCACCGGCGCGAGCGCATCGCCGCGGTGCACGAGCTGCACGGGGTTCAGGATCAGGACGACCTGGCCGTTGCCGAGAACGGTGGCGCCTGCGATGCCGGCCAGGCGCGAGAGCTGCGGGCCGATCGTCTTCACCACGATCTCGCGGTTGCCGATGATCTCGTCCACGCGTATGGCCGCGCGCTGCACGCCGCTCTTGAGCAGCATCACCGGGATCTGGCGCGCCGGGGTGGGCGTGTCGACCTCGCCCAGGAGCGGCAGCAGCGAGCGCAACGGATAGCGGTTGTCCTTCCAGGTGATCTCTGCCCTGGCCGCGACCTCGGCATAGGGCTGGGCCTTGTACTCCTGCACCTGCTCGATCATCACCGTGGGAACGGCGAAGATGGTGCTGCCGGCTCGCACCATGACCGCCTGCGTGACCGCCAGCGTGAGCGGCAGCGTGATCGTGAAGGTGGTCCCGCGCCCCGCGTCGGAAGAGATCCCGATGCGGCCGCCGAGCGAGGTGATCTCGTTCTTCACCACATCCATGCCGACGCCGCGGCCGGCGACCTGGTTCACGGTCTCGGCGGTGGAGAAGCCCGAGGCGAAGATGAACTGGGCGAGCTGGGCTTCGGGCAAGTCCACGTCCGGCGCGAGCAGGCCGGCCTCGATCGCCTTCTCGCGGATGCGGGGGAAGTTGAGGCCCGCGCCGTCGTCGGAGACGGTGAGCACCACCTCGTTGCCCCTCTGGACCGCGTCCACCGAGATCTCACCGATCTCGGGCTTGCCCGCGGCCGTGCGCCTGGCCGGAGATTCGATGCCGTGCGCGATCGCGTTGCGCAGCAGGTGCTCGAAGGGCCCCGTGATCTTCTCCAGCACCGAGCGGTCGAGCTCGGTGCGGGTGCCCTTCAGCTCGAGGTTCGCCTTCCTGTCGAGCTCCTTGGCGGTCTGCCGCACGACCCGGTAGAAGCGGTCGGAGAGGTTGCCCAGCGGAACAAGGCGCACCCCCATGAGGCCCTGCTGCAGCTCGCGGTTCAGGCGCGCCTGCGCACGGATCGCGGCTTCGGTCTCGTCGAGGTTCTTCTGCAGGCCCTGGTGCAGCGTGATCACGTCGCCCAGCGACTCGGCCAGGAAGCGCGTGAGCTCCTGCATGCGCGAGAAGCGGTCGAACTCGAGCGGATCGAAGGCCTCGCCATGCTCCTCCTTCGCCTTGATCGTGCTCTGCATCTGGGACTCGGAGGCGATCTCGATCTCGCGCACCTGCGCGCGCATGCGCTGCACGTTGTCGGTGAGGTCGGCGAGCGAACGCTTGAACGCCACCAGTTCGCCCTCGATGCGCGAGCGCGCGATCGCGAGCTCCCCCGCCTCGTTCACGAAGCGGTCGATCATGTCCGCGTTCACGCGCAGCAGCGCCGTGCGCGCCTCGCGCATCTCCGGCGGCAGGGCGTCGCGCTCGGCGCGCTCCTGCGCCGCGGCGGCGAGCACCGCGATCGCCGCGGGCTTGTCCTTCTGGTGCTCGAATACCGCGGCAACCGGCACCTGGATCGGCTCGGCTTCGGCGTAGTCCTCGCCACGCGCCAGCCGCTCGAGCGCGCCCGAGAAGCGATCAACGCGCTCCTCGACCTCCTCGAACGCGAGCGCGGGCGGCGCCGCCAGCTCGTCGGCGGCGTTGACGCGCTCCTCGAGCACGTGCGCGAGCTCGCCCAGCCGCATGAGGCCCGCCATGCGCGCGCTGCCCTTTAGCGTGTGCAGGTGGCGCAGGAGGTCGCGCGCGGGCGCGTGGTCGGCGGGGGCGCCGCGCCACCGGCGCACGCCTTCCGAGATCAACGGCAGGATCTCCTTCGCCTCGTCGAGGAAGATCGGCAGGAGCTCGCGGTCGACGTCGTCCTTGATCTTGCGCTGGTCCTTGCCGGCCTCGAACGCGGGCGCCGCGGCGGCCGGCTCGACGGGCGGCGCTTCGACCGAGCGCTCGACGACAGGC
>CAMPHL010000368.1 GCA_946885905.1 uncultured Pseudomonadota bacterium
CGTGCGAGCCAGGGCCGCGGCGCGCGCAGCGCGAGGACCGGCAGCAACATCACCAGGACCAGCAACGCGAGCCCGCCCGCCACGAGCACGCCGGTAAGATTGGCTATCGCGCCCGCCTCCGGACCGTGCGGAGCGAGCGCGGATTGCAGGGCGGCGGCCGTATCCATTCATACGTTGACCGCATTTGGGGCAGAATGTCCGCGCCATGGGCCCCGCCGAACCGTCCGACCGCCGCGCTACCGCCGCCTGGCTCTTCTTCTGCTGCGCCCTGGTGTTCGTGATGGTGATCGTCGGCGGCATCACGCGGCTCACGCATTCGGGACTGTCGATCGTCGAGTGGCAGCCCGTCGCGGGCGTCCTCCCGCCGACGAACGAGGCGCAGTGGCAGGAGCTCTTCGACAAGTACAAGCGCACGCCCGAGTACCGCGAGCGCAATGCGGACATGGACGTCGCCGGCTTCAAGCGGATCTTCTGGTGGGAATACGTCCACCGCCTGCTCGGGCGCGTGATCGGGGTGGTCTTCCTGCTTCCGTTCCTGTGGTTCCTCTCCAGGGGCAGGCTCGACGGCGACGTCGCCTGGAAGCTGGGGGGCATCTTCGTCCTGGGGGGACTCCAGGGCGCGCTGGGCTGGTTCATGGTGCAAAGCGGGCTGGTCCAGGAGCCGCGCGTGGATTCGCTGCGCCTCGCGGCCCACCTGGGGCTCGCCTTCGTGATCTACGGCGCGATGATGTGGGTGGCCCTCGACCTCGTGCGGCGCGACCGCTTGCCCAACACGGCAGGCCTGCGGGGACGCGCGGGTGCCATGGTGGCGCTGGTTTTTCTGCAGGTGCTCGCCGGCGCGCTGGTCGCGGGCATCCACGCGGGCAAGGCGTACAACACATTCCCGTTGATGGACGGCCACTTCATTCCCCCCGACATCGCTTTGCTCGAGCCGTGGTGGGCCAACTTTTCGTACAACATGGCGACGACGCAGTTCACCCACCGGATCCTCGCGCTCGCCGTGGCGCTGATGGCGATCGGCATCTGGTACGACGTGCGTCGCGACCTGCCGAACCCGCGCGCCAGGTTCTGGAGCACGGCCCTCGTGCTCGTGGTGCTGCTGCAGTTCGTCCTGGGCGTGCTCACCCTGCTCAACGGCGTGCCCGTGAACCTGGGAGTGCTGCACCAGGGGGGCGCGGTGCTGGTGTTCTCCGTGGCGCTGGCGCTGCGCCATTCGCTGAGGGAGCCGAAGCGATTTCAGATGTAATCGCGACGGCTGAAACCGGGTTCGCCGCGCGCGCGCGGCTTCGACGATAATCGCGGCACCCGAAAAACAGCCCAAACGATGATCGCACCGGCCCGGCATTCCCCAGGCAGCAAGCGCGCGGTGCGCATGCGCCGCTTCATGCTCGCCGCCTCGGCCTACGCGATCTGCCTGCCGCTGCTCATCATCGCGCACGGCCTCGGGCTCATCTCGATGGGCGTGGTGGTCCAGGTCGCGGTCGTCGCGGTCGTGGTGAACGCCGCGCTTTTCTTCCTGTTCAGGAGCGGCTGGAGCGAGCGTTGCGCCGATCCGAGCCTCACGTCGCTGCAGATCTTCCTCGCCACCTTCGTGGTGATGTACGCGGCGTACCACTTCGACAGCCAGCGGGCGTTGCCGCTCATGATCCTGCTGGTGATCCTCATGTTCGGCACGTTCCGGTTCACCACGCGCGAGTTCCTCGTGGCCGCCGGCGTGATGCTGGCCGGGTACGCGGCCGTGATCAACCTGCTCCTGTGGAACAAGCCCGACGCGGTGAACGTCTGGCTGGAGGCGTTCCAGTGGCTCACGCTCGCTTTCGTGCTGCCGTGCTTCGCCATGGTGGGCGGGCGCCTGTCCGAGATGCGGTTGAGGCTGCGTCGCACCAACGACGAGCTTTCCTCGGCCCTCGCCACCATCCAGAAGCTCGCCACCAACGACACGCTCACGGGACTGCCCAACCGCGCCTTCTTCAACGAAGCCCTGGGGCACGCGATCGCACAGTCGCAGCGCCATGGCCTGCCGCTCGCGCTGTTCTTCCTCGACCTCGACCGCTTCAAGAACATCAACGACACGCTGGGCCATGCCGTGGGCGACCGCGTGCTGCAGGAGGCGGCCGCGCGCTTGCGGGGCGCGGTGCGCGCGAGCGACCTCATCGCGCGCCTGGGCGGCGACGAGTTCGTGCTCCTGGTCGAGGAATTCCGCGACACCGCGCACCTCACCGAGATCGCCGCCAAGGTGGTCACGGCGTTCCAGCCGAGCTTCGTGGTCGACGGGCAGGAGCTCGCGCTCTCCGCCAGCGTGGGCGTGTGCGCGTACCCGCAGGATGGGGCCGATGCGCAGGCGCTGCTGGCGAGCGCCGACATCGCGATGTACCGCGCCAAGGAAGAAGGCCGCAACCGGCACTGCTTCTATTCGGCGGAGCTGAACCAGCTCACCGGCGAGCGCCTGGCGCTCGAGGCGTCGCTGCGCCACGCGCTCGAGCGCGGCGAGATCGAGGTGTTCTACCAGCCCAAGATCAGCATGGGCCACGGGCGGGTGACCGGCGTCGAGGCGCTCATCCGCTGGCGCCATCCGCAGATGGGATTGCTGCTGCCCGACAAGTTCATCGCGATCGCCGAGGAGTCGGGCGCGATCGTGCCCATCGGCTACTGGACGTTGAGGCGCGTGTGCGAGCGCGCGCGCCGCTGGAGCGAGCAGGGAAGCCCGCTGTCCGTCGCGGTGAACCTCTGCGCGGTCCAGTTCCACGATCCCGACCTCGTGCCACGCCTGGCGGAAATCCTGCGGGCCACGGGCGCGCAGGCGCACATGCTCGAGCTCGAGATCACCGAGAGCATGGTGATGAAGGACCCCGATGCCGCCGTGGCGGTCATGGAAGCGCTGCGCGCGATGGGCGTGCGCCTTTCGATCGACGACTTCGGCACCGGCCATTCCTCGCTCGGCTACCTCAAGCGCTTCCCCGTGAACCAGCTCAAGGTCGACCGCAGCTTCGTGCGCGACCTGCCGCACAACGGCGACGACGTCGCCATCACGCGTGCGGTGATCGCGATGGCGCACAGCCTGCGCATGAGCGTGGTCGCCGAGGGCGTGGAGCATCGCCAACAGTTCGAGCTGCTGCGCAACGAGGGCTGCGACGAGTTCCAGGGCTACTACTGCCGCCCGCCGCTCGACGAGGCCGAGCTCATGCGCTTCCTCGCCGAGGAACGCGCCAGCCGCTCGGTTCGTGCTTCTCCCGTTTCTTGATTTTTTGGTAGGCGGCCCCGGCTGCTCGCCGGTTGAACGGCCAGACCCTCATCGCAGAGGCCGCGGAGAAGGCAGAGGGCCGCGGAGAACCCCGCTGCGTGTTTTCGAGCGAGTGCGGGCGGGCTTGTAGCTATTGGCGAAGTTTTCCAGCGAGTGCGGGCGGGCACGTAGCTATTGGCGACTCTGGGAGGAACGCACCTGCAGGCTCCGGGAAG
>CAMPHL010000369.1 GCA_946885905.1 uncultured Pseudomonadota bacterium
GTCTGGAGCGCGTACTTTGCGGGCGAATCCGGATTGGTGCATTCGGCGACCGGGTCGGGAAAGACGCTGGCTGCGTTCCTGGGGCCGCTGGCGGAGTGGATCGGCGAGCGATCCTCTCCCCGGTCCTCTCCCGAGGGAGCAGGCGCGCCGCCACTTCGCGTGCTCTGGATCACCCCGATGCGCGCGCTGGGCGCCGACACGAAGCTTTCGCTCGAGCGCGCGGTCGAGGGGCTTGGCCTGCCGTGGACGATCGGCCTGCGCACCGGCGACACCTCGAGCGCCGAGCGCGCGAAGCAGGCGCGCCGCCTGCCCTCGGCGCTCGTCACCACGCCCGAGAGCATTTCGCTCCTCCTGTCCGATCCCGACGCGCGCGAGAAGCTTTCGACCCTGCGACTCGTGGTCGTGGACGAATGGCACGAGCTCCTCGGCTCGAAGCGCGGCGTCATGGTCGAGCTGGCGCTCGCGCGGCTGCGGCGCTGGAACCCCGCCATGCGCACATGGGGCCTTTCGGCGACCCTCGGCAACATCGACGAGGCGCTGGAAAGATTGGTGCCAAAAATGGTGTCAGACACCATGTTGCCAAAAATGGTGTCAGACACCTTGTTGCGCCGCAGCATCAACGGCGTCTCGGACAAGCAGGTCGTGATGGATACGCTCGTTCCCGCCGACGTGGAGCGATTCCCATGGGCCGGGCACGTCGGGCTCGCGATGCTCGGTGACGTGATCGAAGCGATCGATGGCGCGCGCTCCACGCTCGTCTTCACCAACGTGCGGTCATCGGCGGAGGCCTGGTACCAGGGCATCCTCGAGGCGCGCCCCGAGTGGGCGGGCCTGATCGGCCTGCACCACGGATCGCTCGATACCGATGTGCGGCGCTGGGTCGAGGAAGGGCTCAAGGAAGGGCGGCTCAAGGCGGTGGTCGCGACTTCCAGCCTCGATCTGGGGGTCGACTTTTCGCCCGTCGAGCGCGTGCTGCAGATCGGCAGCCCCAAGGGCGTCGCGCGCCTGCTGCAGCGGGCGGGCCGCTCGGGTCACGCGCCGGGCCAGGTGAGCCGGGTGACATGCGTGCCTTCACACGCGCTGGAATTCGTCGAAGCGGCCGCGGTGCGCCGCGCCGCGAAGGCCGGGCGAATCGAGGCACGCGTTCCCGTCGACAGGCCGCTGGACCTCCTCACGCAGCACCTAGTCACAATCGCCGCGGGCGGGGGCTTCGAGGAAGAGGCGATGAAGGCGGAAGTGCGATCGACGCGCGCATTCCACCAGCTCACCGATGCCGAGTGGTCCTGGGCGCTGGACTTCGTGACGCGCGGCGGCGAAGCGCTGCGTGCGTATCCCGAGTACCGCAAGGTCGAGCGCGACGAGGACGGGACCTGGCGCGTGAAGGAACCCGCCATTGCCAAGCGCCACCGCATGTCGATCGGCACCATCGTCTCGGACGCGGCGGTGAACGTGCAGTACATGCGCGGCAAGCGGCTCGGCAACGTGGAAGAGTCCTTCGTCGCGCGCCTCACCCCGGGCGACACCTTCGTGTTCGCCGGCCTGCTGCTCGAATTCATCCGCGTCGAGAACATGACCGCCTACGTGCGGCCGGGGCGGCCGGGATCGGCCGTGATCCCGCGCTGGGATGGCGGGCGCTGCCCCCTGTCGAACGAAGTCGCCGACAGCATCCGCGAGCTGCTCGAGGAGTGGGCGGCACGGGGAAGCGGCCCCGAGCCGGAGTATCGCGCGGTGGCGCGCCTGCTCAAGTTGCAGCACGCCTGGTCGCGTGTGCCGCGCGCGCGGGAGACGCTGGTCGAGCAGGTCCGCACGCGCGAAGGGCATCACCTCTTCTTCTATCCGTTCGGAGGTCGAAGCGTGCACCTGGGCCTTTCGGCCCTCCTCGCGCACCGGCTGGCCCGCACGCGCGCCGCCACCTTCAGCCTCGCTTTTACCGATTACGGCTTCGAGCTGCTCTCGCGCGAGCGCTTCGAGCTGCTGCCGCTGCTCGGATCGGGCCTGCTCTCCACCGAGAACCTGCTGGAAGACATCCTCGCGAGCCTCAACGCCGCCGAGGTCTCCAAGCGCCAGTTCCGCGAGATCGCGCGCGTCGCCGGGCTGGTGTTCCAGGGTTATCCCGGACAGCCGAAGACCAATCGCCAGGTGCAGGCGACGAGCGGGCTCATCTGGGAGGTGTTCGAGCGTTGGGACCCGGCCAATCCGCTGCTGGGCCAGGCCGAGCGCGAGGTGCTCGAGCGCCAGCTCGAATTCTCGCGGCTGGCCGACGTGCTGCGGCGCATGCGCGAGAGTCCCGTGCTGCTGCGCCAGACGCATAAGCCTTCGCCCTTCGCCTTCCCGATCATGGTGTCGCGTTTCCGCGAGAAGCTCACGAGCGAGAAGCTGGCGGACCGGGTGAAGCGCATGCAGCTCGACTTCGACCGCGCCGCGCCACTCGAGGAGGACGGCGAGCAGGGGGTGCTGTTTGGTTGAGTGCGAAGTCGCCGGCGAACGGCTGGTGCTGCTGCCCGAAAGAGCGGCGTACTGGCCGCGCACGCGCTCGCTCTTCATCGCCGACTTCCACCTGGGAAAGGCCGCCGCCTTTCGCAGCGCCGGCATCCCGCTGCCCTCCGGCACGACGCGCGAGAACATCGAGCGCCTCGATCGCGCGATCGCACGCGCTCGGGCCGCCCAGGTCATCTTCCTCGGCGACTTCCTGCACGCCAAGGCGGGACGCGCGCCTCGCACGCTCGAGAGCTTCGACGCCTGGCGGGGCACGCGGGGCGATCTCGAGCTCACGCTCGTGCGCGGCAACCACGATGCCCGTGCAGGCGACCCGCCCGAATCCTTCGGCATCCGCTGCATCGACGCCGGCGCTTCGTTCGGACCCTTCGTCCTCAACCACGAGCCCGGCGCCGCGCGCGCCGGCTACGCGCTCGCCGGTCACATCCATCCGGCGGTCCGCTTGCGCGGCGAGGGCGAGTCGCTTCGGCTGCCTTGTTTCTGGTTCGGCGCCCGCTACGGCGTGCTGCCGGCCTTCGGCAGCTTCACCGGCACCGCGGAAGTGCGCCCACGCGCGGGCGACCAGGTATTCGTGATCGCCGACCGGGAGGTGGTGAAGGTTGGCGGGGGGTGAATCGTTCACGCTCCGCTGCGGTCGCCAGAACCTGAATCGCAAGAGGCCGCGGAGGAGCGCGGAGGGCCGCAGAGAAATGCCAGTGCGTGTTTTCGAGCGAATTGCGGGCGGGCTCGAAATTCTGGCGGGCGAGAGGAAAAGCGAAACCAGGCCGGTAAGTCTCGATACCCGTCCAACGTGAGGCTCGGCAATGCGAGGCTTACCGTGCTGGCTTTGCCCTTCTTCCCGCAATCGCGAAGAGGTATGAGCCCGTTCGCCCCGGCACGAAAACACGCATTGGCCTTGCTCTGCGGCCCTCCGCGCTCCTCCGCGACTTCTTGCGATTCAGGTTCTGACGACCGCAGCG
>CAMPHL010000370.1 GCA_946885905.1 uncultured Pseudomonadota bacterium
GACGGTCGCCACCCCGAAGAAGGCGGCCAACGAGCCGCGCCGCGCGATCTCCGCCAAGCCGCCCGCAGCCAACACGACGCTCCCGGTCGGTTTCCGCTTGTTCGAATACCGGATCGACGGCGTCCTCGGACAGGGCGGCTTCGGCATCGCGTACGCCGCGACCGATGTCAACCTCAACTCCAAGGTCGTCATCAAGGAGTACCTGCCGGAGGACTTCGCGTACCGGGCTACGGACCACACGGTCTCGGCGCGGGCGGACGAAGACCAGGACTTCTACCAAAGCGGGCTGGACAGCTTCCTCGTCGAAGCCAGGACGCTCGCGACCTTCCGCCATCCGCACATCGTGCGCGTGGCGCGATTCTTCGAAGCGAACCGCACCGCGTACATGGTGCTCGAGTACGAGCGCGGGCAATCGCTGAAGGCGTGGCGCAAGAAGCGCGAGAACGTCCCCGAGGCCACCATCGTCGCGTTGCTCGCGCCCCTGCTCGATGGCCTCGCGGTCGTGCACAAGGCCGGTTACCTGCACCGCGACATCAAGCCGGACAACATCTATGTCCGCGACGAGGACGGCAGCCTCGTGCTGCTCGACTTCGGCGCCGCCCGCCAGACCGCGGTCGAGAAGTCGGACCTCGGCACGGTGGTCACCCCGGGCTACGGACCGATCGAACAGTACGCGGGCGGCGGCCGCCAGGGTCCCTGGACCGACATCTACGCCATGGGCGCCACGCTGTTCTGGCTGGTCACCGGCAAGAAGCCCTACGACGCGCCGGCGCGGCTCGAGGATCCGGATCCGCTGCCGAGCGCGGAATCCCTGTGCAAGGGCAAGTACAGCGCCGAATTCCTGCGCGCGATCGACTGGGCGCTCAAGATGCACCCGAGCGACCGGCCCCAGGACGTGGACTCGTTCCGCAAGGCGCTCTTCTCGTCCAACGCCGCGGCGCTGGGCCTCCAGGAGGCGCTCAAGAAGAGCGACCTCGAGGCCGGCGGCGGCGAGATCACGTGGGGACAGGCGCTGCGCTCGCCGCGCCTGCTCAGGGGCCGCATCGGACGTTTCTTCCGCGATGTGCGGCAGCCGGCCTCCTGGCCGATCGCCGTCAAGATGACCTTGGGCATGGTGGCCACGGCGCTGCTGCCCATGATCATCACGTCGTACTACAACCTCGGGCGCACCTCCGACCACGTGGCCTCGGTCGAGCTGCGCAACCTCGAGCGCATCTCCGAGAGCACGGCGGGGCGGATCTCGCAGTTGCTCAACGACAGCCGCAACCTCGCCGACTACGTCGGCACCGACGAGGACTTCGTCGCCTACCTGCAGAAGCCCACGGCGGACGGCACGCAGCAGATCCTGCGCAAGCTCCAGGGCCTGGTGAAGGCCAACGCCGACATCCAGTTCACGATGGTGATGGACACCGCCGGCACCGCGGTGGTCGCCACCGACCCCAACGTGATGGGCAAGAACTTCAAGTTCCGCGAGTACTTCAAGGAGGCCATGGAAGGCCGGCGCCACATGACCGGCATCATCGTAGGCTCGGTCGCGGGCGCGGCGGGCGTCTTCTACTCGCGGCCCGTGCTCGACGCCTCGGGCGGCGTGATCGGCGCGGTGGTCATGCGCATCAAGGCCGAGCCGATCGGCCAGATGCTCAACCAGGCCAAGGTGGGCCAGGACCGCATCCCGTTCCTCGTGGATGGGCACGGCGTGATCGTCTGGCACCCCGATGAGAGCGTGATGTTCAAGAGTCTCGCGCCCCTGGGCAAGGAAGCGCTCGAGGAGATCGTCGCGGACCAGCGCTTCCGCCGCAAGCAGATCGAGAGCGTGAACGAGCCCAAGCTCCAGGCCACGATGGTGGGCGCCAGGCAGCGCGGCAACATCTCCTACTTCTCCACCCTGTCCCAGAGGGAGGAGATCGCCGGCTACGCGCCGGTGCCGCTCACGAACTGGGTGGTCGGCGTGTCCGAGTCGCGCGACTACTTCGCCGCCGCGCTCGAGCGCCTCTTCCAGAACGTGCTCATCAGCGTGGGGATCGTGGGCGCGGTCTTCCTGCTGCTCGCCCTCTGGTTCGCCCGCACGATCGTGGCGCCGATCGAGAAGCTCACGGCGGCCGCGCACGCGCTCAAGAGCGGCGACTACGACAAGGCGAACATCGCGGTGCGCGCCAACGACGAGGTCGGGCAGCTCGCCCGCACCTTCAACGTGATGATCGACGTGCTGCGCCAGCGGGAGCGCGAGCATGGCCGTCGCAAGGCGCTCGGCTACGTGAAGGACGACAAGGCGAAGTAGCCATGGCTTCGAAGCGGCGCCGGCACGATCCGGACTGGGAACCGCCGATTCCCGGGCGCCGCCGCGTCCTCACGACGTGGGACGACTACATGGCGCTCGCCAAGCGCGTCCTCGACCGCTTCGACGGCAAGTTCGACCTGCGGTACTTCGACTACCACCATCCCACGCGCCTGCAGAAGTGCGAGATGCGCTTCCGCAAACCCTATCCGGTGCGGGTGGCCTACACCGACTGGGGCGAGCCCTCCAACCCGATCGTGGTGTGCGTGGGCGGGGTGGCCAATTCGGCGATGCGCTTCAACTACCTCGCCGCCGACCTCGAGAGCGACTTCCGCGTGATCTGCATGGATTGGGTCGGGCGCGGGCGCTCGGGCTGGATGGCAGACCAGCGCGACTACTCGCTCGCGACCTACGCCGAGCAGATCCGCCAGTTGATCGACCACGTGGCGAGCGGGCCGGTGATCGTGCTGGGCTCCTCGCTCGGCGGCAGCGCCGCGATCGAGTTCGCCGCGCGCAACCCGAGCATGGTCACGAAGCTCATCCTGAACGACATCGGCCCGTACATCCCGAAGAAGCGCCGGGCGCGGCGCTCGCAGACGCTGGCGCGCCATTACGTCTTCCGGGATCCGGCGGACCTGCTGCGCAAGATCGGGGCTTCGCAGAAGAACGACGGGCCCATCAGCGACGACATCCGCTTCAATGTGACCTTCCACCAGACCCGGTGGTCCGACGAGGAGAGCGGACGGGTCTACCGCCACGACGTGCGCGCGCTGCAGGCCTACAAGCTGGATGCGCAGAAGAGCCTCGTGCAGTGGCGCGACTGGACCAAGGTGCGCTGCCCGGTCCTCGTGATCCACGGGATGCTCTCCGATGCGCTGCTGCCCGCCACGCTGCTGCGCATGCAGCGCAAGAAGAACGTGAGCGTGATGCACGTGCCCGACACGGGGCACACCCCGGTGCTCTCGGACCGCAACCAGAACTACTTCATCCGCCAGTGGCTCACCGGCAAGCTCTCGGCTTCCGAATGGTCCGTGCTGCACGCGAAGCTTCGCGACGATCCGGCGCCCGAGGCCGCGAAGCCGACTGCGGCTCGCGCCGTGGCTACTGCTTGATCCGGGTAAAGCAGGTCAAAGCGGGAATCAGGGGAAGCAGAGAAGGGCATTCGGGTTTCGTGCCTG
>CAMPHL010000371.1 GCA_946885905.1 uncultured Pseudomonadota bacterium
GCGAGGTGCGCGCGCTCTCCGCCGAGCTCAAGAAATACGACGCCGCGCTCGCGAAGAAGCCACGCTGGCTGGTGATGAACAAGGCCGACCTGCTCGATCCCGCGGAGGCGAAGAAGCGGGCCGCGGCCCTGGTGAAGAAGCTCAAGTGGACCAAGCCCTGGTTCCTCATCTCCGCCATCGGCGGCGAGGGCACGCGGGAGCTCACGTTCAAGGTCATGGACTTCCTCGAGGCAGGCAAGCACCTGTCGTCCGCCAAGGGGGCGGACGCGTGAGCGCGCTCGCGGGCACGCGCCGCGTCGTCGTCAAGATCGGCTCGAGCCTGCTCACCAACGCGGGCACCGGCCTGGACCGCGCCGCGATCGCGGACTGGACCCGCCAGATCTCCACGCTGCGAACCCGCGGGATCGAGGCGCTGGTCGTTTCCTCGGGCGCGATCGCCGAAGGCATGAAGCGGCTGGGCTGGAGCAAGCGCCCGCGCGCGGTGAACGAGCTGCAGGCGGCCGCAGCCGTGGGCCAGATGGGGCTCGTGCAGATGTGGGAGTCGTGCTTCGCCGAGGCGGGCCTGCACACCGCCCAGGTGCTGCTCACCCATGCGGACCTGGGCGACCGCAGGCGCTACCTCAACGCGCGTACCACGCTTCGAAGCCTCGTGGCGCTCGGCGTCGTGCCGATCATCAACGAGAACGACACCGTGGTCGTGGACGAGATCCGCTTCGGCGACAACGACACGCTGGGCGCGCTCGTGACCAACCTGATCGAGGCCGACGCGCTCGTGATCCTCACGGACCAGAAGGGCCTGTATTCCGCCGATCCACGCAAGGTGCCCGATGCCACGTTGGTCGCCGAAGGGCGCGCGGGCGATTCCGCGCTGGAAGCCATGGCCGGTGGCGCCGGAAGCCAACTCGGAAGCGGCGGCATGATCACCAAGGTCCTCGCCGCGAAGCGCGCCGCGCGCAGCGGCGCGCACACCGCGATCGCGTGGGGCCGCGAGCCCGACGTGCTGCTTCGGCTCCTGGACGGCGAATCGATCGGCACGGTGCTCACCGCGGCGACCCAACCGGTCACCGCGCGCAAGCAGTGGCTGGCCGACCATTTGAAGCCTGCCGGCCGAATCGCGCTCGATGCGGGGGCGATGAAGGCCCTCGTCGAGGACGGCAAGAGCCTGCTGCCGATCGGCGCCACCGCTGTCGAGGGCCAGTTCGAGCGCGGCGAGGTGGTAAGCGTCATCGGGCCCGACGGGCGCGAGATCGCCCGCGGTCTCGCCAACTACGGCGCGCAGGAAACGGCCCGCATCCTGCGCAAGCCCACCTTGGAGATCGAAGCGGCGCTCGGTTACATCGCCGAGCCCGAGCTGATCCACCGCGACAACCTCGTCGTTCTCTAGGAATCACGGCCCCGGAAGCTCGCGCGGCGAGTCCGGTCCGGAGCTCTTCGCTGCGGAATATTCCGTTGACGCATCAAGGCCCTAAGGCTAGCCTAGGCGTGGCTTAGCCCCCGCTCCAAGGCGGTCAAGACTGCCAGGCGGGTCCAGGGAGATTCTCGAGATGCGCACGCCCAGCCGTTCCCGGCCGAATTGCCTTTCACGCTTCACGCCCATCGCGGCGGCGGTAGCAGGCGTGCTCGCGGCGCAAGCCGCGATGGCGGCGTGCCCGACGGCGGGCACGGGACCCCTCTGCGTGACCAAGGCGGTGAACGACGGCACCGCTGGGTCACTCACCTTCGCGATCAACAGCGCCAACGGCAACTGCGGCAGCGTCGCCAATCCGGTGATCGAATTCGACATCCCCGGAACCGGTCCCTTCGTGATCCAGATCCCGGCGACGGGACACGCGTTCGACTGCACCATCAACGCGTACAGCCCGGTCATCGACGGCACCACGCAGCCCGGTTCCTCGCCGAACACGAGCTCCGCCGGCTTCAACGCGGTCAACCCCATCGTGCTGAGCGGCAACGGCGTCTCGATCACGGGGATCCAGCACAGCAGCGGCTTCGCCTATGGCGGCTCGCTCACCGTGAAGGGCATCGACTTCAGGGACTTCTTCTACGGCGGCGCCACGCCCTGCTCCTTCGCGCAGCCCTGCGCGCTCAGCGGTCCAGTGACCGTGACCGGAAGCCGGTTCTCGAACAGCTGCAACGGGGTAGGGGCCGATTCCATCGATCCCGACGGGTTCTTCGGGAGCGGTGCGGAGAGTCCTTCCCGAGTCGGCGGCCCCACGCTCGCCGAGCGCAACGCGTTCTTCGGCAACCACCTCGCCTCCATCACCAATACCGCGTACGGCGGGCAGGTGAACATCCTCAACAACTTCATCGGCACGGCGGACGGCACGACAGCGGGCGGCGGTACGGCTTATGGCATCAGCTTCCCCGGTGCGGCCGGCTCGAGCATCATGAACAACGTGATCTCGGGCAATGGCGCGGCCGGGATCTTCCTGCAGACCGTCGACGGCATCAACATCCAGGGCAACAAGATCGGGCTCGGCACCACGGGTGCTTCGCTGCCGAATACCGGCGACGGCATCCGCTCGACATCGGGCTCGAACGTCACGATCACCGGAAACACGATCGCATTCAACGGCGGCAGCGGCTTCAACCTGCCGGACGGCAGCGGCCACGCCCTCTCCGCAAACCTCATCTTCGGCAACGGCGTGAAGGCGATCAACCTCGGCGACGTGCCGGGCCCGGTTGCGAACGATGCGGACGACGTCGACCTCGGCGCGAACGACCTGCAAAACTTCCCCGTCATCAATTCGGTGGTGAAGGACGCGGTCGCCAACTCCACCACCGTCAACTGGTCGCTCAACTCGACCGCGTCCTCCAGCTTCGGCATCGAGTTCTTCTCCAATCCGGCCGCCACCGCGGCGCCCCAGGCCACGGCCTTCATCGGCTCGGCCGGCGCCTCGACCGGTGTCGGCACCTTCACGTCGGGATCGACGCCCATTCCCGGGCTGCACGACTTCATCACCACCACCGCCACGAACATCGGCCTCGGCCAGACATCGGAGCTCGGCGCCATGGCGCTCGCCAAGGGCCTGGACCTCTCGCCCACGTCGATGAGCTTCGGCAACGTCGTGGTGAACGCGACCAGCGCCTCCTCGTCCGCGACGCTTGCGTCGATCGGAGCGGCGCCCTTCACGATCAATTTCCTGCATGGCTCTTCGCTGTGCTACGGCGGCCCGCCGGCGCCGCCCGCGATCTGCTCGGGCAGCCAGTTCAATTGCAGCACCACCTGCAACGTGGCGCAGCCTTACTCCATCGGCACCTCATGCTCGATCAGCGCGAGCTTCTCGCCCATCGCATTGGGAGCCCAGACCACGACGATCTACATCTGCGACGACGCCGGCGGCAACCCGCGCACGCTCACGCTTACGGGCACGGGCATCGCTCCTCCGCCCGCCACCATCGCGCCGGCGAGCTTCGACTTCGGCTCCGTGGTGGTCGG
>CAMPHL010000372.1 GCA_946885905.1 uncultured Pseudomonadota bacterium
ACCACAGGTCCTCGGCCGGATAGCCTGAAAGCACCATTTCGGGCGCGACGACGAGCCTTGCGCCGCCGGCCCTCGCCGCATCCACGGCGCGGCGGATGCGCTCGGCGTTGCCGGCGAAATCGCCGACGGTGTGGTTGATCTGGGCGACGGCGATTTTCATGCAATTATTCTAACCATTGGCACCGACGCTCCGTATCCTCGAATCGCTCGGGTCGGTCGATCCCCTCCGCTGGGACGAGCTGGCCCACGGCAACCCGACCCTGGCCCACGCCTTCCTCGACGCCCTGCACGCGTCGGGCTGCGCCTCGGAACGCACCGGCTGGGCACCTCGCTACCTTTCGCTTTGGGAGGGCGAGCGGCTCGAGGGCGCCGTGCCCCTGTACGTGAAGTCGCACTCGCGCGGCGAGTACGTCTTCGACTGGGCATGGGCCGATGCCTACGAGCGACACGGCCTCGCCTACTACCCGAAGCTGCTCGCCGCCGTGCCGTTCACGCCGGCAAGGGGCCCGCGCCTTCTCGCCGCGAACGACGAAGTGCGCTCGCGCCTGGCGACCGCGCTGCTGGAAAGCGCCCGCGCCTGCGGTGTCTCGTCCCTGCACGTGCTGTTCCCGACCGATTCGGATGCGCACGCCCTGCGCGCCGCAGGGCTGATGGAGCGCACCGGCGTCCAGTTCCACTGGCGCAACGCGGGCTACGCGACTTTCGACGAGTTCCTTGCTGCGCTCTCGCACGACAAGCGCAAGAAGATCCGCCAGGAGCGTCGCCGCGTCGCGCAGGCCGGCGTGCGCCTGCGGCGCGCCACCGGGCGGGAAGCCGGCGAAGCGGATTGGGACTTCTTCTTCTCCTGCTACCGGCGCACTTATCGGGAGCACCATTCCTCGCCGTATCTCACGCGCGAATTCTTCGGGCTGCTCGCGCAGCGGATGCCCGACAACGTGCTGCTGGTGATCGCGCAGCTCGACGGCCGCCCCATCGCCGCGGCCCTGGACCTCTTTTCCCCGCAGGCGTTGTATGGCCGCTACTGGGGCACGGTCGAACGTGTCCCGGGGCTTCACTTCGAGGCCTGCTACTACCAGGCGCTGGAGTTCTGCATCGAGCGCGGCATCGCGCTCTTCGAGGGCGGCGCGCAGGGCGAGCACAAGCATGCGCGCGGCTTCCTGCCCGAGGTGACCCGCTCCTTCCATTGGCTGGCGCACCCCGCCTTCGAGCGCGCCATCGACGACTACCTCGCGCGCGAGGGCGCGCACGTCACCGCCTACGTCGACGAGCTGAGCGAGCGCACTCCGTTCAGGACGAGAACCGGTGAAACCGCCGATAAACGCAAGTGAACGCGGCCCGTTGTCGCCCTGTGGACCGCAGCCCGGCATATTGGCGTTATCGGCGCTCAGTCTGCGTTTACCTGGCCCTTTGCCAAGCGGCGCCGAATTCCTTCCAGTGCGCCGCATCCTGCTCGTCCAGCCAGAAGCGGAAGGCGGCGATCTCGCGCTCGTAGCCGTCCCGGTCGAGCGCGCCGCGGATCAGCTGGTAGCGCAGGTAGAGGAGGTAGGTGTTGGCGACGTCGGTCTCGCAATAGGCGCGGACCGCTTCGAGCTCGCCACGCTTGTACGCGGGATATACCTGCGAGCCGTCCATCCCGAGCTTGCCGGGCAAGCCGCAAAGCTGCGCGATCTCGTCCAGCGGTGCCCAGGCGCGGTTCTGGTATGCCGCGAGCACGTCCATGAGGTCCAGGTGGCGCGTGTGGAAGCGCGAGAGGTAGTTGTTGAACTTGAAGTCGCGGTCGTTATCCCCCGTGTCCCAGTAGCAGCAACCCTGGATGCCGTGGATGAGCGCGCGATAGTGGAGGACCGGCAGGTCGAAGCTCGAGCCGTTCCACGAGACGAGCTGCGGCTTGTAGCGCTCGATGCCGTCGAAGAACCGCCCCACGATGTCCGGTTCCGCGGCGTCGTTGCCCCCGAGGGACCAGACGGTGATCGAATCTGCCGTGCGCAGCACGCAGGAGATCACGATCACGCGCTGCACGTGCGGCGGCATGAAGTCGCTGCCGGTCGCCTGCCGGCGCCGCTGCGAGACGAGGTCGACGACGCCCTGCTCGGAAAGCTCGGGGCCCAGGTCCCAGACCCGCCGCAGCCCCTCGACGTCGGGGATGGTTTCGATGTCGAAGACGAGGACGGGAATCATTCAGTAGACAGGGGATTCAGGCGGGAAAGACGCCGGTGGAAAGGTAGCGGTCGCCGCGGTCGCAGACGATGTGCACGATGACCGCGTCCTTGACCTCCGCGCAGACCTTCATCGCCGCGGCGAGGCCGCCGCCCGAAGAGATGCCCGCGAAGATGCCCTCCTCCGCCGCCAGCCGCCGGGTCATCTCCTCGCTCTCGTCCTGGCCCACCTCGATGACCCGATCCACGCGTGGCCGCTCGAAGATCCGGGGCAGGTAGGCCTCGGGCCACTTGCGGATTCCGGGCACGGAGGCGCCCTCCTTGGGCTGCACGCCGATCACCTGGATCGTCGGGTCCTTCTCCTTGAGGAAGCGCGAGCAGCCCATGATCGTGCCGGTAGTGCCCATCGTCGCCACGAAGTGCGTGACCTTCCCCTGCGTGTCGCGCCAGATCTCGGGGCCCGTGCCGGTGTAGTGCGCGAGCGGATTGTCGGGGTTGGCGAACTGGTCGAGGATCACGCCCTCTCCGGCATCGCGCATGCGCTCGGCCGTATCGCGGGCAAGCTCCATGCCGCCCTTTTCCGGCGTGAGCACGAAGCGCGCGCCGAAGGCGGCCATCGTCTGGCGGCGCTCGACCGAGAGATGCTCCGGCATGACGAGCACCATGCGGTAGCCGCGCATGGCGGCGACCATGGCGAGCGCGATGCCGGTGTTGCCGCTCGTCGCCTCGATCAGCGTGTCGCCCGCCTTGATCTCGCCGCGCCGCTCGGCCCCGACCACCATCGAGAGGGCGGGCCGGTCCTTCACCGATCCCGCGGGGTTGTTGCCCTCGAGCTTGGCGAGCAGCACGTTGGTCGTGCGGCCCGGTATGCGCTGCAGCCGGACCAGCGGGGTGTTGCCGACGAAGGTCTCGAGCGTCGATTTCATGGGAGCACCTCGAGGCGCACGTCGTCGAAGCAGGCGCGGCCACCGCCTTCGAGCGTCGCGCCCAGCACGATCAGGTCGGATTCCGCGGGCACGTCGAGGTCCACGGCCAGGCGCTCCCACCCGTTCGTGGACTTGACGAGCTTCTGCGCGTGCGCGCGCCCCCCCTGCGACTGCGTCCAGGGGCCAGCGCCGCCTTCAAGGCCTTGTGCGCGCACCGCCATCGAAAGGCGCAGGCGCTTGTTGGCGAGAGCCCGCGTGTGGAAGCCCTGCGTGACGAGCGCCCACGGCTCCTTGCCCACCCGCTCGACGCAAAAGCTCGCATTCCCCGTGGCCCCGCCGCTTGCGACACCGTAG
>CAMPHL010000373.1 GCA_946885905.1 uncultured Pseudomonadota bacterium
ATATCATTATGGATCTGGATTCTACGATGCGTTTCGCAGAATCCACTTTAAGTCCTTTGACCATCGAGAGCCCGAGGCGAAGGACCGGGGAGAGGGGCTCCAAAGTGCTGTCCACCTCGCTCGCCATCACGTCAACCGGCAGGACCTTTACCCCGTGGCGTTGCGCATCCTGGACGATGGACGAGGTGGAGTAGAACCCCAGGGGCTGGCTGTTGAGGAGAGCGCAGGCGAAAGCCGCGGGCTCGTGGCACTTGATCCAGGACGAAACGTAGACCAGCAGCGCGAAGCTCGCGGCGTGGGACTCGGGAAAGCCGTATTCGCCGAAGCCCTGGATCTGCTGGAAGATCTGCTCGGCGAAGCCCTGCTCGTAGCCTCGCTCGAGCATCCCCGCGATCAGCTTGTCGCGGAAGGGTTCGAGGCCCCCCCGACGCTTCCAGGCCGCCATCGCGCGACGCAGCTGGTCCGCCTCGCCTGGGGTGAAACCCGCGGCAACGACCGCGAGCTGCATCACCTGCTACTGGAAGATGGAGACGGCGAGCGTGCGCTCGAGGACGTTCTTCACGGCCTCGCTCGCGTAGGTGACCGGTTCCTTGCCTTCCCTCCGGCGCAGGTACGGATGCACCATGCCGCCGGTGATGGGGCCGGGACGCACGATGGCCACCTCGATCACGAGATCGTAGAAGCAGGTGGGCTTGAGCCTGGGCAGCATCGACATTTGCGCGCGCGACTCGATCTGGAAGACCCCGATCGTGTCGGCGCGCTGGATCATCTCGTAGACCTTCGGGTCCTCGGGCGGGATGTCCTGCATGCGCAGGCCTACGAGATCGAGCGCGCGGCGAATGCAAGAGAGCATCCCCAGGCCCAGCACGTCCACCTTGAGAAGCCCCATGGCGTCGAGGTCGTCCTTGTCCCACTGGATGACCGTGCGGTGGGGCATCGAGGCGTTCTCGACGGGGACCAGCCGCGAGAGGCGCCGGTTGTCGATCACGAACCCGCCGGGATGCTGCGACAGGTGCCGCGGGAAGCCCACCAGCTCCTGCGTGAGCTCGATCACCTCGCGGATCACCCGGTTGGAGGGATCGAAGCCGCCTTCGACCAGGCGCTTCTCGAGGTCGCGCCGGCTGTCCCACCAGGACATCGACTTGGCGAGCAGGTCCACCTGGTCGAGCGACAGGCCCATCGCCTTGCCCACGTCGCGCAGCGCGCTCTTGGGCTGGTAGGTGATGACGACCGCCGCGATGGCCGCGCGCTCCCGGCCGTACTTGCGATAGATGTACTGGATCACCTCTTCCCGCCGCTGGTGCTCGAAGTCCACGTCGATGTCGGGCGGCTCGTTCCTTTCCTTCGAGATGAAGCGCTCGAAGAGCACCGACATGCGGCCGGGGTCCACCTCGGTGATGCCCAGGCAATAGCAGACCGAGGAGTTGGCGGCCGAGCCCCGCCCCTGGCAGAGGATCTTCTCGCTGCGCGCGAAGCGCACGACGTCGTGCACGGTGAGGAAGAAGGGCTCGTACTCGAGCTCCTCGATGATCTGGAGCTCGTGCTCGACCGTGGCGATGACTTCCTGCGGCGCGCCTTGCGGATAGCGCTCCGCGAGCCCGCCGTAGGTGAGCTTGCGCAGGTGCGTGGTGGGCGTCTCGCCGGGCGGGACCAGCTCGTCGGGATATTCGTACCTGATCTCGTCGAGCGAGAAAGCGCAGCGGCTCGCCACGTCCAGGGTCGCGGCCATGAGCCTCGCGGGATGGATCGCCGCCAGCCGCCCGATGGAGCGCAGGTGCCGCTCGCTGTTGGGCTGGAGCTTGCGTCCGGCTTGCGCGAGCGTGCACTTGAGGCGCACCGCCGTCATCACGTCCTGCAGCTTCTTGCGGCCGCGCTCATGCATGTGGATGTCGCCCGCGGCCACGCATTGCAGGCCGAGCGACGCGCCCAGGGCTTCGAGCTCGGCGATGCGCGCGGCGTCGTCGGCGCCTCGATGCAGCTCGACGGCGATGAATGCGTTGCCGGGGAATCGAGAGGACAAGAATCCGCCCTGGCCCTCTCCCCGGCCCTCTGCCAGGGGAGAGGAAGGTATCCACAGTGCGACCAGTCCCTCCACCAGCGCCGGAAAGTCCTCCGGCGCAAGCCGATACTCCCCCTTGGGAGCCGCCCTCCTCGCCTTCGTGATCAGCTCGCAGAGCGTCTCGTAGCCGCGGATGTCCTTCACCAGGAGGACGATCTTCATGCCGTCGGCCAGCGTGAACTCCGAGCCCACGATGAGCTTGAGGGTCGTCTTCTTCGCCGCCACGTGCGCGCGAACCACGCCCGCTACCGAGCATTCGTCCGTGATGGCGAGCGCCGAGTAGCCCAGCTCCGCCGCGCGCGCGACCAGCTCCTCGGGGAACGAGGCCCCGCGCAGGAAGCTGAAGTTGGAGAGGCAGTGCAGCTCGGCGTAGTTCGGGATCATCCGATGTGCTCGATGGCGACTGCGGCCGCGACACGGGCCTCCGGCATCGAGGCGCTATGCATAGATTCCGTGGAGATACCAGGCCGAAGGATCCCGGTGCTCGCGGTAGATCCAGAACCTCTCGCCACGCGCGTTCACGGCTACGAAGTAGTCGCGCCGCGCCTCGTCGCCGTCCCACCAGCCCGCCTCGATCCGCTCGGGACCCGCGCGTAGCTCGAGATCTCCCTGGAGGGTGGGCTGGCCTGCGCGCGTGACGAGCTTGCGGGGGCGCGCGAGGAGCCAGGTGGGACGCGGGGAAATTGGAATTCGACCCCGGCTCGTTGCCGCGTCGTGCCGGACGCCGGCGCAGGCCGGGGCCCGATTTTCCACGGTTTTCCAATCGCGCTCGGGCCGGTGGTCGTCCGCGAGCGCGATGCCGAACACCCTCTCCTTCCCCAGCCGCGCGGCGAGGCGTTCGAGCAGGCGCTCGCGACCGATCGCCTGTTCGCGTGAGCCGGGTAACCAGGTTCCCAAGCGTGGCGTGTAAGGCAGCAAGGCATCGGCGCGCAGGTCGAGCGCGCAGGTGGCCGCGGGCAGCGTGAGGCGGCCCAGTTTCTCGCGTGCGATACCGAGGATGAAATCCGAATCGCGCTCGGTCGAAGCGAATTCGAGGTCGAGGCGCGTGCTCGCGTTGCGGCCGTGCTCGAGCCAGAGGACCAGGTGCTGCACGCCGGCGCCGCGCCCGCGCAGGCAGCCTTCGAGCTGGACGAGCAGCCGCTTCAAGGCAAAGAGCAGCGCCTCGACGCCTTCCACGTCCGCGGGCAGCTCGATGCGCGAGCGGAAGCGCTCGGGCGGCTTGTACGGCAGCCGCGGATCCGTTGCACGCCCGTAAAGGCGCTCCAGGTCCAGCGCGACCTGCGGGCCGAACCTGCGTGCGAGCCCTTGCGCGGGGATCGCAGCGAGATCGCGCAGTCGAAGCTGCCGCCATCATTCTCCGCCGACGACTCGAAGCG
>CAMPHL010000374.1 GCA_946885905.1 uncultured Pseudomonadota bacterium
CCCATGCCACCGTCCTCATCACCGGGGAGTCGGGCACCGGCAAGGAGCTGGTGGCGCGCGCGCTGCACCGTCACAGTCCGCGCGCCTCGAAGGCCTTCATCGCGATCAACACCGCGGCGATCCCGAAGGACCTGCTGGAAAGCGAGCTCTTCGGCCACGAGCGCGGGGCCTTCACCGGCGCCCAGTCGATGCGCCGCGGCCGCTTCGAGCAGGCCGAGGGCGGGACGCTTTTCCTGGACGAGATCGGCGACATGCCCGCCGACCTGCAGACGCGGCTGCTGCGCGTGCTCTCCGACGGCCAGTTCTATCGCGTCGGGGGCCACACGCCGCTCGCGGCGAACGTGCGCGTGATCGCCGCCACGCACCAGGACCTCGAGGCACGCGTGAAGCAGCGCCTCTTCCGCGAGGACCTGTACCACCGCCTGAACGTGATCCGGCTGCGGCTTCCCAGCTTGCGCGAGCGGCGCGACGACATCGCGCTGCTGACCCGGCACTTCCTCGCCAAGAGCGCGCGCGAGCTGGGCGTCGAAGGCAAGCGGCTTACGGACGCGGCGGTGGCTTTCCTCGCGGCCCACGAGTGGCCGGGCAACGTGCGCCAGCTCGAGAACGTCTGCCATTGGCTCACAGTCATGGCGCCTGGCCAGGTGGTCGACGTGAAGGACCTGCCGCCGGAGCTGCGATCCGAGTCCGCGGGCGCCGGGGACTCCGATTGGCGCCGGGTGCTGGAGCGCGAGGTCACGGCCCGCCTCGCACGCGGCGAGGTCGGCATCGCCGATCCGCTCACGCGCGAGTTCGAGTCGGCCCTCATCTCGAAGGCGCTGCAGCACACGGGCGGGCGCCGCATCGAAGCGGCGGGACTGCTCGGCATCGGCCGCAATACGCTCACGCGCAAGGTGCAGGACCTGAAGATCGACAGCGAGGACTAACCAAAGCTCGCCGGCCGGCGGCCCATGGCGGGCCGTTCCTTAGGCGCCGGGGGCGAGTCTCTCCGCGAACCACCGCTCCGCCTCCGCAGGGCCCAGCCCAGGGCTCGCGATGAATCCCTGGTATTCGTCGCACCCCAATGCCCTCAGCGCTTTCAGTTGCGCCTGCGTCTCGACCCCCTCGGCGACGACGGACAGCTTGAGCGAGTGCGCCATCGCCAGGATCGCCGTGATGATCGCCTCGTCGTTCGGGTCCACGCCGATGTCGCGGACGAAAGAGCCGTCGATCTTTATCGTATCCACGGGCAGGCGCTTCAAGTACGACAGGGACGAGTAGCCGGTGCCGAAGTCGTCGATGGCGAGGCCCACGCCGAGCTCCCCGATGCGATCGAGGAGGGCCACTTTCTCCTCGATGTTCTGCATCAGGTGCGACTCCGTGATCTCCAGCTCGAGCGTCGCGGGATCGATCGAGGACACCGTGAGCGACGCATCCACCGCGGCATGCAGCCGCTTGCCGTCCGCGAGCTGACCTACCGAGATGTTGACCGACATCCTCAGGTCGGGTTTCAGGCTCTTCTGCCAGGCGGCCAGCTGGGCACACGCCGAATGCAGAACCCACTCCCCGATCGGCACGATGAGTCCCGAATCCTCGGCCACGTCTATGAACTTGCCCGGAGAAAGCAGCCCCCGCCGCGGATGCTGCCAACGCACCAGCGCCTCCACACCTACCAGCGCACCGGTCAGGACGTTCATCCGCGGCTGGTAATGCAGGACCAGCTCGTTGCGCCGCAGCGCGAGCCGCAGGTAGTTCTCCACCGAGAGGCGTTCCTGCGCGCGCGTGTTCATCTCGGAGGAGAAGAACTGGTAGTTGTTGCGGCCCTTCTCCTTGGCGTAGTACATCGCCACGTCCGCGTTCTTCATGAGCGTCCCGCTGTCGCGGCCGTCCGCGGGAAACAGGCTGATGCCGATCGAGCACGAGGTGTTCAGCGCCTGCCCTTCGATCACCATCGGCGCGGCCATCGAGGCGATCATCTTCTCGGCCACCTGCTGGGCGCCGTCGTCGTCCGACAGGTTCTCGAGGATCACGGCGAATTCGTCCCCGCCGAGGCGGGCCACGGTGTCGGAGGCTCGCACGCACGAAGTCAGGCGCTGGGCCACGCCCTTCAGCAGCTCGTCTCCAACGTGGTGGCCGAGCGAGTCGTTGATGGTCTTGAAGCGGTCGAGGTCGATGAACATGAAGGCGAACCCGTTGTGCATGCGCGCGCCGTTCACCACCGCCTGCTCGAGGCGGTCGTGCAGCAGCACGCGGTTGGGCAGGTGCGTGAGGGCATCGCGCGTGGCCAGGAACTCGGCGCGCTCCTCGGCCACCTTGCGCTTGCTGATGTTGGTCGACGTGCCGGTCATGCGCATCGCCTGCCCCTCGGCGTCACGGTGCGTGACCTTGCCGCGCGAGTGCACCCAGATCCATTCGCCGGCCGCATTGGGCACCCGATACTCGCAGTCGAACTCCTCGCTCACGCCCTTGGCGGCGTTGCCGATCGCCGCGATGAACACCTCGCGATCGTCGGGATGGTTCCACTTGAGCACCTCGTCGGCCGTGAAGGTGGACTCGCGCGGGGGATCGCCCAGCATCCCGGCCCAGTTCTCGTTGAAATAGACGCGGCCGCCCTTCAGGTCCCAGTCCCAGAGCGCGAGCGAAGAGCTGGTGAGGGCGAGGTCCAGGCGCTCCTTCGCCTTCACCATCTGCTGCTCGGTGCGCTTGCGCAGCGTGATGTCGCGCGCCACGCCGATCATGCAGATCCTGCCGCCGATGCGAACCGGCCGGCCGGTGAGCACGTACGGCCGCACGTTGCCCGCGCGGTCCACGATCTCGACTTCCTGCGTCATCTCGCGCCCGTTGTCCAGGACCTCGCGCATCGCCGCGGCGATGATGGGGCGGTCGGCCGGCGAGATGTAGTCCTCGGGCCGCATGGCGCCGATCTCCGCGTCCGAGTAGCCGACGGCCGCGGCGAAGGCGGGATTCCAGCGCAGCATCTTCCCGTCCGCGCCGATGAGGTAGAAGCCGCCGGTCAGGTTTTCGAGGACGGCGTTGGCGAACTCCCGTTCGACCTCGAAGGCCGCCTCCAGCTCGCGCCGGCGCCGCGTCTCTTCCTCGACGCGATCGGTCCTGCGCGCCGGGCCCGGGGCGCGCAAGGCCTCGACCCGGGCCGCTGCGATGGAGGCGATGTTGGCTAGCGCCGTCCGTTCGTCGGGAAAGAGCACGCGCGGCGCGGGGTCGAGCACGGTGAGCGCGCCGAGCACCTCGCCATTCGAGCCCACCATCGGGAGCACGCCCACGAAACGCGCATGGGGATCGCCGGATACGAGGGGATGGGTGCGCCAGCGCGTCGCGGATGCATCGGAAATGAAGAGCGTCTTCCCGGGCCGCTCCTGCAGCGCGAAGCTCTGGTTGGGGGCAAGCTCGGCGAAATCCACGCCCAGCCGCGCCCGCAGCCG
>CAMPHL010000375.1 GCA_946885905.1 uncultured Pseudomonadota bacterium
ATATAGTTGCGTTCCGTCAACCCCCGCCCCGGCAGCCTGACGGCCCGAGCCCTCGCGTGATACACTCTCAGGCCGGAAAAACGGTTTCCGCTCAATCAGTTAGGCGATGCTCGACGACCTCCGCAAGAACGCCCTCGACTACCACCGCTCACCGGTCCCCGGGAAGATCGAGGTCACCGCCACCAAGTCCCTGATCACGCAAAGGGATCTGGCCCTGGCCTACTCGCCCGGGGTGGCTGCGGCGTGCGAGGCAATCGTCGAGACCCCGGCCCTCGCGCGCGAGCTCACGATCCGCGGCAACCTGGTCGCCGTCGTCACCAACGGAACGGCCGTGCTGGGCCTGGGCAACATCGGCCCGCTCGCCGCCAAGCCCGTGATGGAGGGCAAGGCCGTCCTCTTCAAGAAGTTCGCCGGCATCAACGTGTTCGACATCGAGCTCGCCGAGAACGACCCCGACAAGCTGGTGGAGATCATCGCCGCGCTCGAGCCCACCTTCGGCGGCATCAACCTCGAGGACATCAAGGCGCCGGAGTGCTTCTACATCGAGAAGAAGCTGCGCAGCCGCATGAAGATCCCGGTGTTCCACGACGACCAGCACGGCACCGCGATCATCGTGGGTGCCGCGGTGGTGAACGGGCTGCGGGTGGTGGGCAAGAACATCGGCAAGGTGAAGCTCGTGGTGTCGGGTGCGGGCGCCGCGGCGCTCGCGTGCCTCGACATGCTGGTGGCCCTGGGGATGAAGATGGACAACATCTGGGTCACGGACATCAAGGGCGTGGTGTACGAGGGCCGCAAGGAGGAGATGGACGACAACAAGGTTCGTTATGCGCGCAATACCGCCGCCCGCAAACTGTCCGACGTGATCGAGGGCGCGGATGTGTTCCTGGGCCTTTCCGCCGGGGGCGTGCTCAAGCGGGAGATGGCCGCGAAGATGGCGAAGAAGCCGCTCATCCTGGCGCTCGCCAACCCGAATCCCGAGATCCTGCCCGAAGAGGTGAAGGCGGTGCGCGATGACGCCGTGATCGCCACCGGGCGCTCGGATTACCCCAACCAGGTGAACAACGTCCTGTGCTTCCCGTTCATCTTCCGCGGCGCGCTCGACGTTGGCGCCACGACCATCAACGAGGCGATGAAGTTGGCGGCGGTGCATGCGATCGCCGACCTCGCGCATGCCGAGCAATCGGACATCGTCGCCGCCGCCTACGGCAGCGAGAACCTGAGCTTCGGCCCCGAGTACCTGATTCCGCGCCCCTTCGATCCACGCCTCATCGTGAAGGTGGCCCCTGCCGTGGCGAAGGCGGCGATGGATAGCGGCGTGGCCACCGCCCCGATCCGGGATTTCGGCGCCTACACCGACAAGCTGAACGAATTCGTGTACCAGTCGGGCCTCACGATGAGGCCGGTGTTCACGGTCGCGAAGCAGGCGCCCAAGCGCATCGTGTACACCGAGGGCGAGGACGAACGGGTGCTGCGCGCGGCGCAAGTCGTGATCGACGAGGGGCTGGCCAAGCCGATCCTCATCGGGCGCCCCGCGGTCATCGCGCGGCGGATCGAGCGCTACGGCCTGCGGCTTCAGCCGGGCAGGGACTTCGAGCTGGTCAATCCCGAGGGCGATCCGCGCTACCGCGACTACTGGACCGAGTACCACCGCCTGGCCGAACGCAAGGGCGTGTCGATCCAGATCGCGAAGCTCGAGATGCGCCGGCGCCTGACGCTCATCGGCGCGATGATGGTCCACAAGGGCGAGGCCGACGGGATGTTGTCGGGCTTGATCGGCGCCTATTCGACCCACCTGCACTACGTCGACCAGGTGCTCGGCAAGCGTCCCGGGGTGAAGAACTACTACGCCATGAACCTCGTCATGCTGCCGCGGCGCACGGTGTTCCTGTGCGACACGTACGTGAACCTCGACCCGACGGTCGAGCAGGTCGTGGAGATGACGATCCTCGCGGCCGAGGAGATCCGGCGCTTCGGCATGATCCCCAAGGTGGCGCTCGTTTCGCATTCGACTTTCGGCAACAGCGACGCGCCGTCCGCGGCCAAGCTGCGAGCCGCGCTGCCGCTCATCACCGCCGCGATGCCGGACCTGGAGGTCGAAGGCGAGATGCAGGCCGACGCCGCGCTCTCCGAGGCCGTGCGCAGCAAGGCATTCCCGCGCTCGCGCCTCAAGGGCGAGGCGAACCTGCTGATCCTGCCGGGGCTCGACGCCGCGAACATCTCGTTCAACCTGTTGAAGATCGTGGGCGGTGCCGGCATCACGATCGGGCCCATGCTGCTCGGGGCCGCGAAGCCGGTCCACATCCTCACGCCGAGCGCCACCGTGCGGCGGATCGTCAACATGACGGCGCTCACGGTGGTCGACGCGCAGCAGGAGCCGGCGCGGGCGGGAACGGCATGAGCACCGTAGTGCCACGACCGGTCATGGCCCCGCGAGCGCTACGGCTGCCCCGGGCGTTGCCCGAGCCTGCCGTGATCGGCGTGTGCGGGCTGTCGGGGCGCGTGGACGAGACGTTGATCGCTTCGGGCGTGGCCCACATCGAGGACCTGGGCCACCAGGTGATCGTCGCCGAGGAGACGCGCAATACGTGGCGCTATTTCGCGGGGAGGGACGACGAGCGGCTCGCGGGCTTCCATCGGCTGGTGGACGATCCCTCGATCGACATGATCCTGGCTGCGCGCGGCGGCTATGGACTCTCGCGGTTGCTGCACCGGATCGACTGGAACCGCGTGGCCGCGAGCGGGAAGCTCTATTGCGGCTTCTCCGATTTCACCGCGTTCAACATGGCGGCCTACGCGTGCGCGAACCTGCTCACGATGCACGGGCCGATGCTCACCTCGGACCTCGGGCAGCCCGAGGTGGATTCGTTCGCGGAGAACCATTTCTGGACCGCGCTCACGCACAACGAGCATCGCATCGAGGACATCGCCTGCGAGCATGGCTACGACGCTCGCCGGGTTGACGGCGTGCTCTGGGGCGGCAACCTGGCGCTGATCACGCACCTGGCCGGGACGCCGTACTTCCCGGCAATCGACGACGGCATCCTCTACGTCGAGGACCTGAACGAGGAGCCCTACGCGATCGAGCGCATGTTCATGCAGCTCCACCACGCCGGCGTGCTCGGCCGCCAGCGCGCGCTGCTGCTCGGCGACTTCGCCCAATGCAGCGCCGCCAACACGCAGCGCTACCCCTACTCCATGGAGGAGGTGGTGGAGTCCCTCCGGCTGCTGCTTCCCTACCCCGTGCTAACGAACCTTCCGTTCGGCCACATCGCCCGGAAGGTCACGCTCCCGTTCGGCGGCAGTGGAACGGTGCAGGTCAAGCCCGGCGGCTACGCCGTCCGCTTCGCGGGGCACCTCAAAACCTGAACCGGGGCCAGGTACGGGACAGGTACTTGTGCCAGGTCTCTCCTAGGCGCG
>CAMPHL010000376.1 GCA_946885905.1 uncultured Pseudomonadota bacterium
GCGCCCGGATCGGCGTCGAGCGCGCCGCGGCGACCACGCCCAAGCAACGCGCCATCGCGGCCTATCGCGCCGGACAGGATGCCGTGAGCCAGGGCCGCATCGACGAGGCGATCACGCAGTACGCGCAAGCCGTGCGCGCGGACCCGTCGCATGCCGCCGCGCGCCAGGCCCTGGTCGTGATCCTCCTCGACCGCAATCGCCGCCCGGAAGCGCAGGACGTGCTGCGTGAGGGCCTTTCCGTGTCGCGCGAGAACGTTTCGTGGGCGATGCTGCTCGCACGGCTCCAGGTCGAGGCGAACGACGTGCCCGCCGCGCTCTCGACGCTCGAAGGGTCGCTCGCCTATGGGCGCAACGAGCCCGACTACCTCGGCGTGATGGCGACGCTGATGCAGATGCAGGGGCGCCATGCCGACGCCGTGGGCTACTACCAGGCCGCTACCCGCATCTCGCCCGAGGCCGGCCGCTGGCTCATCGGGCTGGGCCTCTCGCTCGAGGAGCTCCAGCGCCCCGTGGAAGCCAAGGACGCCTACGTGCGCGCGCGCGACACCGGCAAGCTCGCGCGCGAGCACCAGGCGTTGGTGGACCAGAAGCTGCGGCAGCTCCGCTAGAGGGCGCACCATGGCTACCACGACGAAAGTCCAGCTCGGCACCGCCCTGGTCGAGCAGGGAATCATCAAGCCGGAGAAGCTGCAGGCCGCGCTCGCCGAGCAGAAGCGCAGCGGCCGCCAGCTCGGGCGGATCCTGGTGGACATGGGCGCGTGCAGCGAAGAACAGATAGCGCGCGTCCTCTCGGTACAGTTCCACGTGCCCTACATCGACCTGCGGCGCTACGAGGTCGTGCCGGACCTGGTGCGCCAGATCTCCGAGCAGCAGGCGCGGCGGTTCCGCGCCCTGGTGCTCGAGGAGCGCGGCGGGGTCATGCTGCTGGGAATGGTCGATCCCTCGGACCTGCGCGCGCAGGACGAGCTGGCGGTGGTGCTCAAGAAGCCGATCGACGTGGCGCTCATCACCAACGAGCAGCTCATCCAGACGGTCGACCGGATCTACCGCAAGACCGAGCAGATCTCGGAGTACGCCAAGGAGGTGGAGCGCGACGTCGAGGTGGTGGACCTGGCGCAGATGGGCGCCGAGCTCACCGACGAGGACGCGCCGGTCGTGCGGCTCCTGCAGACGGTCTTCGACGACGCGGTGCAGGTGCGCGCTTCCGACATCCACATCGAGCCGCAGGAACGAAAACTCGTGGTGCGCTTCCGCATCGACGGCGTGCTGCACATACAGGCCGAAGCGGAGCTGCGCATCGCATCCGCCCTGATGGTGCGCCTGAAGCTCATGGCGGGCCTGGACATCGCGGAAAAGCGCCTGCCGCAGGACGGCCGCATCGCGATCCGGTCGGGGCAACACAAGCTCGACGTGCGCATGTCCACCATGCCCACCCAATACGGCGAGTCGGTGGTGCTGCGACTGCTGATGCAGAGCGGCGGCCTGATCGACCTCGAGAAGTCCGGCATGCCGGACCACATCTTCAAGCGCTTCGACAAGGTGATCCAGGCGCCGCACGGCATCGTGTTGGTGACGGGACCCACCGGCAGCGGCAAGACGACTACCTTGTATGGGGCGCTTTCGCGGCTGAACGAGCCGGGCGTGAAGATCCTCACGTGCGAAGACCCGGTCGAATACCGCATCCAGGGCCTGAACCAGGTGCAGGTGAACGAGAAGATCGAGCTGGGGTTCGCGCGCGTGCTGCGCTCGTTCCTGCGCCAGGACCCGGACATCCTCCTGGTAGGTGAGATCCGCGACCAGGAGACGGCCTCGATCGCGACGCGCGCGGCCATGACCGGCCACCTGGTGCTCTCGACGCTGCATACCAATGACGCCGCCACCACCCCGGGCCGCCTGCTCGACATGGGCGTGCCGGGCTACATGGTGGCCTCCACGCTGCTCGCGGTGCTCGCGCAACGCCTCGTGCGCGTCAATTGCCAGTACTGCAGCGAACCGACGATGCCGTCCACCGATGAGATCGAGTGGGTGAAGCACGTTCTCGGCGCCGCGCCCGATCCGGGGCTGTTCAAGCGCGGAAAGGGATGCACGCGTTGCAACGGGGTCGGTTTCGCGGGCCGCCGCGGCGTCTACGAGTTCCTCGAGATGACCCCGCCGCTCGCGACGGCCATCCATGCGGAGGATGCGCCGCGCTTCGAAGCCGAGGCGCGCAAGCAGCTCGGGACCCGGACCCTCGGGCGCAACGCCGTCGACCTCGTCCTGCAGGGGCGCACGACCGTCGCCGAGGCGATGAAGGTCGTAAGCTCCGTGGACATGTGACCGGGAGGAACGCGTAGTGCCGACGTTCGATTACACCGCCCGCAACGCCAAGGGCGAGATGACGATGGGGCATGTGGAGTCGCCGAACTCGCAGGCGGTCGCGGCGTGGATGAACACCGCCCAGCTCATCCCCATCTCGATCAACCAGCGCCCGCCGTCGTCCATGGATCCCCAGTGGTTCAAGGACCTGCTCGGCGACAAGAAGGTCACCGAGACCGAGCTGCTGCTCTTCACCCGGCAGATGGCCGCCCTCATCAAGGCCGGGGTACCGATGATGCAAGCCCTGGTCGGGATCCAGAAGTCCTCGGTGAAGGAACACCTGATCAAGATGCTGGCCGCGATCCGCGACGACCTGGACAAGGGCGTGGAGCTGAGCGGAGCGCTGGCCAAGCACCCGACCGTGTTCTCGGAGTTCTACGTGGCCATGGTCAAGATGGGCGAGGCCTCCGGCAAGCTCGAGTCGATCTTCCGGCGGCTGCACGAGCAACTGGACTTCGACATGCGCATGCGCCGGCAGCTCAAGTCGGCGCTGCGCTATCCCACCTTCGTCACCCTGGCACTGGGCATCGCCATCGGGATCATCAACATCTACGTGATCCCGGTGTTCGCGGAGGTGTATACGTCGATGAAGATGGAGCTGCCGGCCCTCACCCTCGGCCTGGTAGCCTTCTCGAACTTCAGCGTGAAGTACTGGTGGGGAATCCTGCTCGGCCTGGGAACGGCCTGGTACGCCTTCAGGTTGTATTACAAGACGCCCGCAGGCAGCCTCAAGGTGGACCGATCGAAGCTGAAGATCCCGATCTTCGGCAAGCTCATCGCCAAGACCACGATGGCGAGGTACTCGTTCGCGTTCTTCACGGCGAGCGAGAGCGGGGTGCCCCTCGTCCAGATCTACGAGCTGGCCGCCAAGGTGGTCGACAACGCCTACTACGAGGATCGCGTCCTCACGATGCGCGACTCAGTGGAGCGCGGAGAGACCATCTTCCGCGCCGCACAGATGTCGGGCCTCTTCAACCCGATGGAGCTGCAGATGATCTCGGTAGGGGAGGAGAGCGCTCAGGTGGACCAGATGCTCAGGGAGATCGCCAGGATGTACCA
>CAMPHL010000377.1 GCA_946885905.1 uncultured Pseudomonadota bacterium
GATGCCGTGCTCCTGGTTCGCATCGACCACGATGAGGTCTTCGATGGGCCGGCCATCGGCGCAGCAGGCCACGCCGTAGCCCTGGTCGATGCGCTGCTTCGCGGTGCCGCGATCGCGCGAGAGCGCCATCCAGCCGGCATCGGTGACGATCCAGTTCTTCTCCTTCTGGTGGCCGATCACCGAGGCGAGCACCGAGATCGCGATGTCGTCCACGCGGCACACGCCCAGGCCCGCCATCACCAGGTCGTGGAATACGTACACGCCGGGCCTCACCTCGGTCACGCCGGCGAAGTTGCTGGCGAAGGTCGCCGTGGGCGTGGAGCCGACGCTTACGACGGGACACGTGTAGCCGGCGCGGCGAAGAACACCGGCGCTGCTCACGACCGCGTCGCGCTCGCGCGCGGCCACGTCCCGGATGCCCTCTATGGTGGTGCAGTTGTACGAGTCGCCCGCGTGAGTCATCACGCCATGCAGCGAGTCGCCCAGCGCCTCGGCGACCTCGAGGAGCGTGGGCGCATGCGGCGGCACCCCCGCGCGGTGGCCGTCGCTGTCGATCTCGATGAGCGCCGGAATCCGGACGCCCGCCTTGGCGCTCGCGAGGTTCAGGTCGCGCGCGGCGTCCACGCTGTCGACGATCGCGCGGACCTGCGCGCCCCTCTTCACCAGCTCGGCCAGGCGCGGCACCTTCGCAGCGACGAGGCCCACGGCGTAGAGGATGTCGCGGAACCCATGGTCGAAGTAGTACTCGGCCTCCCGCACGGTGGAGACGGTGATGGCGCCGGAGGGCGCGTCCAGCGCCTCCTGCGTGACTTCGACGCTCTTCGCGGTCTTCACGTGGGGACGCAGCACGACACCGTGCGACTGCAGGCGCTCGCGCATGCGGCGGCAGTTGGCCTCGAGCTTGTCCGCGTCGAGCAGGAGGGCGGGCGTCTCGATGGTTTCGAGGGTCATTGCGGGAACACTATGGATGCGCTGCAGCATGGTGGCGAAATTGTGCGCGAAACTTCCCCCGCGCACCTTGGGCCGGATGGCGGATCGATGCCGCGCACAGCGACGCTCCTGCAGGGGAAATTCGACAATTTGTAGCTCAAGCGCGACAAACCGCGAGTCTATCCCTTCTTCTTTTCGGCCACGGCTTCGTTCGGCGCGCCCTTCTCGTTGCCTTTGGTGACTGCCACCGGCGCGCGCTGTTCGGCCGCCCGTGCGGCCCGCTCCGGATTTTGCGGTCCTTCCTTCGCGCCGGCCGCGCCCTTGCGCCTGGCTTCGGCGATGAGTTGCGCGCACGGCTGGTCCTCGCCGCGGGCCGGCTCGTAGAGAGCGAACACCGCGAGCGCAGGATTGATGGCGCCCAGGCCAAGGGCTATCGCCGCCCTGCGCACGAGCGGTACCGCCTCGGGGCGGATTTTCGGCTTGCGAAGCGCGCCCTGCAGGTGCAGCGGCGTGCGCAGCGATACGAGGCTCGAATGCTTGGCGTTAGGCGTGGCGGCGAGGTCGAGCGTCTCCTGGGCGAGGTTCACGGTGCCCTCGACGTGGATCACGGTGCCCTCGGTGTCGATGGTGAAGCCGTCGGTCTTCGCGATGCCGTCTTCGATGTCGAAACCGCTCACGGCGCAACGCAGCGGCTCCTGCTCGTTCTTCTTGCCGAGCAGCATCACCACCTGCGCGATGTCGAGCTCGGCCAGCTCCATGAGCAGCGCGCTCGCGCGCCCACCCTCGAGCACGAAGCTCGCCTTTCCATCGGAGGTCCCTGCGATCGCCGCGATCGACTGGCCCCGGCCCGTGATCTCGGCCCTGCCGTACAAGGTGCCGAGCGCATTCTGCATCGCCTCCGAAGTGGGAAAGAGCCGGCCGAGCTGCAGGCTCTTCACGTCGGCGCGGATCCGGCCCTTCATCGGCTTCTGGCGCGCGTCCAGCACGGCGTGCGTGACGATGCGGCCGCCCGCCATGCCGAACTCGAGCGGCTCGGCCGTAAGCACCGCGTCCTTGAGGAGCACGTGCGCCGAGAACGCCTCGAGCGGCAATTGCCTGGGCCGCTGGATCTTCTGCGCGACCAGCTTCACGTCCGCATCCATCTTGCCCCACGCCGCGGTCTCGAACGGTCTGTCGGGGAGCAGGCGCGACCCCGCTTCACGCTGGGCGGCGCGCGTTTTCTGCTCGGGCGCTGCCGTCTCGCCGCCCCCGGTTTTCGGCGGCGCACCGATGAGCGGGCCGAGGTCGTCGAAGTCGAGCAGCTTCGAGCGGAGGTTGGCCTCGAGGAGGGGACGCGGTTTCGCTTTCGAATAGGTGAGCGCGCCCGCGAGGTCGCTGTCGCCCACCTTCCCCTGGAAGGGGTCGAAGATCCACTGCGCGCCTTCGTGCCGCAGGCGTCCGGAGAGCTTGTACGGCGGGGAGTCGGGCAGCACCATGCCGGTGACCTTCGCGAGGTCCTTGAAGGTCTGGCCCTCGAGGTCGAGCTTGAGGTCGAGCGTGCGGCCATCGAGCGCCAACGACCCGGTCGCGTTCGCCCTGGTCCGGCCGACGGTGGCCTCGCCCTTGATCTGGATCGCCTCGGCGTGCTGCACGCTCAGGCCCGGAAGGCGAACCGTCGCTTTCACCGCATCGCCCCGAAAGGTGCCGTTGCCCGTCGCACGCAGCTCGCCACCCTCGCCGGCGCTCCCGGAGACCTCGATCGCAAGGTCGGTCTTCTCCGGCGCGTCGATGAAGCGGATGTTGCCGTTCTCGAGGTAGACCAGCCCCAGCTGCAGCCGGCTCTCGGGCTCCTCGCCTTCCTCGGGCTCGCCGAACCGCCAGGTCGCACGCTTTCCGTCCATCTCCAGGCCCGCGGTCGCGACGGTGGCGCCCAGGTAAGGCACCACGATCCTGCCGCGAAAGAGCGCAGGGATGGCAACGCGCGCGTAAAGGCCCTCGGCATCGACGAGGTTGGGCGTCCGCGCCCAGGGAGGGTTGGAGATGCGCAGCTTCGCGAGAACGACCCGCGGTGGCCATCCGAGCTTCACCGAGATGCCTTCGACGTCGACCTCGCGCTGGAGCCGGTCGGCCACGCGCTGCTCGACCCAGCGCTCGCCCCATTCCGACTGGGCCACGAGGAGGAGTCCGCCCACGAGCAGCACGGGCAGCAGCAGGACGATGGCCGCGCCGACGAGGATCCGCTTCATGGACGTGTGATGCCGCGCCGTGCCGCGCGTTCCTGCGCGGCTGCGTAGGACTTCGCGAAATCAGCGGATGCGGGCGTATCCGGCGCGTTCTGCCCGCTCGCGCATGGCCTCGGTGGCCTGGTAGGCCGCAACGTCCGTATCGACGAAGCGCGAAACGAGCACGGGCTCCATGAGTGTCGCGTAGGCGGGCGCCTCGTGCAGGTGAAGGAGATGTTCCCGTAGCCGCGCGACGACGCCGGGATGGGGCGAGACGC
>CAMPHL010000378.1 GCA_946885905.1 uncultured Pseudomonadota bacterium
CGAGCCGCGAAGCGCTGCATGTGGCGGGCGAAGCCACCTATCGGGTGGAACCGTTGCCGCGCCCGCACGCGATCGAGCTCTTCGTGGACCGCGCCCGGGCCGCGAACCCGGCGTTCCAACCCGAGATCGCCAACGCCAATGCCGTCGCGGAGATCTGTCGCCGCCTTGACGGCATGCCGCTCGCCATCGAGCTGGCCGCCGCGCGCGTGCGCGCGCTTCCCGTGACCAAGATCGCGCAACGGCTCGACGACCGGTTCCGGCTGCTCAGCTCCGGGGATGCCACGGCGCTGCCGCACCAGCAGACGCTGCGCGCATCCATCGAGTGGAGCTACGACCTGCTGTCCCTGGCGGAGCGCGCGCTCCTCAGGCGCCTGTCGGTCTTCGCCGGCGGCTGGTCGCTCGAGTCGGCCGAGGCGGTGTGCGGCGGCGGCGAGGTCCAGGCCGCCCAGTCGGTGATGGAGCTGCTCGCCAACCTGGTGGAAAAGTCGCTCGTTTCGCTCGACCCGGGCGGCGAGCGTTACCAGATGCTCGAGACGCTGCGCGAATATGCGCTCGAGCAGTTGCAGAAATCGGGCGAGGCCGAGGACGTGCGCGACATGCACGTGCAGCACTTCCTTGCCTTCGCGAGCCGTGCGCGGCTCGGGCTCGTGGGCAAGGCGCAGGCGGCGTGGTACCGCCGCGTGGACGAAGAGCGCGAGAACATCCTCGCGGCGCAGCGCTGGTGCGACACCGCGAGGCAGCCGCTGCTGGGGTTGCGCCTCGTCTCATCGCTCAAGGGGTACTGGGTCAACCGCGGGCTCGTGGCGCTCGCGCGCGGCGTGATCCTGGCGGCGCTCGAGGGCGTTCCCGAGCGCGGGCGCCAGCGAGGCCGCACCCTCTACGACGCGGGGCAGATGGCGTACTTCATGGGATTTTTCGTGGAGGCGCGCAGGCAGCTCGCGGAAAGCCTCGACATCGCGCGCGAGCTGGAGGACAAGGTGCTGATGGGCCTGGTGCTCCAGCCGCTGGGCCTCGCATGCGCGGGGGCCGGCGATCCGGCCGCCGCCCAGCCGTATCTCGAGCAGGCGATGGAGCTCGCGCGCGAGCAGAGCGAGCCGCGGCGAGTGGCCGCCGCGGCCAATGCGCTCGCCCAGCTCCACCGCGCCGCCGGCAACCTGGCGGCGGCCGAGCCGCTCTACGAGCACGCGGTCGATCTCGCCCGCGGGCTCGAGGATCCGATCGTCGTGGCCATCGGCCAGCTCAACCTCGCGATGGTTGCAACGGACCGCGGCAACCCGTTGCGGGCCCGCGCCTCGCTCCATGAAGCGCTCGCGATCGCGCGCACCACGGGGTCGAAAGCGATCGGCCAGAGCGTGCTCGAGACCTGCGCGGGCCTGGCGAGCGCGCTCGGCGACTGGGAAAACGCGGCCTCGTTCTATGGCGCCGCGGAAGCCGAGGCAGGGCGCACGGGCATACGGCGCGATCCGGCGGACGAGGCGTTCCTCGAACCTCGGATGCGCAAGGCCCGCGACGCCGCGCCGGGCCGGTTCGATGCCGGCGAGGCGCGAGGACGCCGGCTCAGCTACGACGAGGCGATCGACGAGGCCCAGGGCTGGCTCGGCCGCCGCGACGTCACTGGTTGACGACGGTGGGGTCGAGCTTGCAGACGGCGCCGCCCGCGCCCGGCCTCACGTCCCTCAGGAGCACGTCGTACTTGAATGCCCGGGGGCCGAGGTTCTTGTTCTTGAAGCCGCGCTTCCTGCTGCTGGAAGGACCGTTCGCGAACGCCTCGCCCGCCTGGTGGATGAAGATGCCGGGGCCCTCGAACGCCCAGCCTTCCGCCATGATCTGCCACGTGATCTCGGCCGTCGCCCCAGGCGGCACGACGACGGGATCGGGGGCGACCTTGATTCCGCTTCCGCAGCCGGCGGACATCGTGATCACGACGGTGCAGGCCTTCTCGCAGTTGGGTTGGAGCTGCTGCGACACGGCGCTCGCCGGAAAGGCGAGGGCGAGCGCCAGTGCAAGCGCGTTGGATTTCATGACGGATCTCCCTGACAGAGCTTGTTGGTCTTCGTCTCCCGGCTGAATCGGCGGGCCTGACGCCCGCGGCATATCTTGCGCCCATAACCCGGCGCCACGCACGTGAATCCGCACGTAGCGGGGTACCGAATGGAAACGACCCTACTGGATCGTGCGCTCCTCGGCGGCGATGAGCTTGAGGCGCCGCGCGAGCTCGAGGATGGCCTCGGCTCGCCGCACGAAGGGCGCGTCCACCATGCGGCCGTTCACCGTGAACGCGCCCACGCCTTTTTCGGCTGCCATGCGCGCGGCTTCGACGACCTTGAGCGAGTGTGCGATCTCGTCGTCGGTCGGCCGGAAGACCTCGTTGGCGATCGGGACCTGGGTAGGATGGATCGCGCTCTTGCCGACGTATCCCAGGCGCCGCGCGGCTTCGGCCTCGCGCCGGTAGCCCTCGGGGTCCTTGATGTCCGCCCACGCGCCGTCGTAGGCCCAGACATCGGCTTCGCCGGCGGCGATGCGGATCTGCAGCTGGATCGCCTGGATCATCGCGGGGTTGTAGCGGTCGATGCCGAGCGGCTCGATCAGGTCGCCCCAACCGGCCTGCAGGCCCACCACGCGCGGGCTGGCGAGCGCGATGTCCGCTGCGAAGCGCAGGCCGCGCGCAGTCTCGATGTTGGGCATGATCGCGACGGGCTCGCCGCGGCCGTGCAGGAACCGCTCGACCTTGGTGAGCGCCGAGGCGCACTCGCGCACGTCGTCGGCCGACTCCGCCATCGGCAAGTTGACGATGTCGAGCCCCGGGCCCACGACCGCCGCCAGGTCCGCCTCGAAGTGCGGCGTGTCCAGGGCGTTCACGCGCACGATGATGGTCTTGCCGCAGTTGGGCGGCAGCGAGCGCAGGAATCTCGCGACCTCGCCGCGCGCGAAGTCCTTGCGCTTCTCGTCCACGGCATCCTCGAGGTCGAACGACAACGCGTCGGCTTCGCCCTTCATCGCCTTCTCGAAGAGCTCGGGCCGCGAACCCGGGACGAAGAGCTTCGATCGCATCCGGGATTACAACCTCGAAATGATCGCCCTGGTGAAGTCCTTCGTGTTCGCCTTGCCGCCCAGGTCGCCGGTGCGGACGTTGTCCTTCACCAGCGTATGGTCGACGGCCTCGCGGATGCGCCTGCCCTTGGCCTGGTGGCCCACGTGGTCGAGCATCATCGCCGCCGAGAGCAGCAGCGCGATCGGGTTGGCCACGCCCTTGCCCGCGATGTCGGGCGCGCTGCCGTGCACCGCCTCGAAGATCGCGGCGTCCTTGCCGATGTTGCCGGCCGGCGCCATGCCGAGGCCACCCACGAGCCCCGCGTTCAGGTCCGAGAGGATGTCGCCGAAGAGGTTGGTGGTCAC
>CAMPHL010000379.1 GCA_946885905.1 uncultured Pseudomonadota bacterium
TCGACGACATGGCGCGCCGCTACGCGTGGTGCGACCTGCTGATCTGCCGCTCCGGCGCCGTCACCGTAGCCGAAGTGGCTGCGGCCGGCGTCGCGGCGATCCTCTTTCCCCTGCCCTGGTTCGTGGTCGACGAGCAGACGGCCAACGCGCGGTTCCTTTCCGACCGCGACGCCGGCATCACGCTCGACCAGCTCGCCACCAGGCCCGAACAACTCGCGGAGATCCTCCTTGGCCTCGATCGAAATCGCCTCGCGCAAATCGCCCGCAACGCCCGTGGCCTCGGAAAGCCCGGTGCCACACGGCTTTGCGCGGACCTCTGCGTCGAGCTCGCGCATGCGGCATAAGGTCAAGCGCATCCATTTCGTGGGCATCGGCGGCTCGGGCATGTCCGGCATCGCCGAGGTGTTCCACAACCTGGGCTACACGGTGACGGGCTCGGACATCTCCGAGGCGGGCCCCGTCCGGCGCCTGCGTTCGCTGGGCGTGAAGGTCGCGGTCGGGCACGCCGCGGACAACGTCGCGCAGGCCGACGCCGTCGTGACCTCCTCGGCGGTGAAGCCCGACAACCCCGAGGTCCTGCGCGCGCGCGAGCTGCGCGTGCCGGTGGTGCCGCGCGCGATGATGCTGGCCGAGCTCATGCGGTTCAAGCAGGGCATCGCGATCGCCGGCACCCACGGCAAGACCACGACGACCTCGCTCGTTTCCGCGGTGCTGGGCGAAGCGGGGCTCGATCCCACGTGCGTGATCGGCGGGCGCCTGAATTCCATCGGCACCAACGCGCGCCTGGGGAAGGGCGAGTTCCTGGTGGCCGAGGCCGACGAGTCGGACGCCTCGTTCCTCTACCTGCAGCCCGTGGTTTCGGTGGTGACGAACATCGACGCCGACCACATGGAAACCTACGGCCACGACTTCGAGAAGTTGAAGCAGACCTTCGTCGAGTTCCTGGGCCACCTGCCGTTCTACGGCCTCGCCGTGCTCTGCAAGGACGACCCGCACGTGCGCGCGATCATGCCGCAGGTCACGCGCCCGATGCTCACCTATGGGGTCGAGAGCGACGCCGACCTCGTGGCCACCGGCATCCGCTGGGACGAGGGCCGCATGCGCTTCACCGCGGTGGCGCGCGACGGCTCGTTCGAGCCGCTCGACGTGATGCTCAACCTGCCCGGCATGCACTGCGTGCTGAACGCGCTCGCGGTGATCGCGGTGGCACGGGAAGTCGGAGCGCGGGAAGGCGCCATCCAGAAGGGCCTCGCGGAGTTCACCGGCGTCGGGCGCCGCTTCCAGCGCTATGGCGACGTGCCGCTCGCCTCGGGCGGCGCGTTCACGCTGGTCGACGACTACGGCCACCATCCGGCCGAGATGGCGGCCACGCTCGCCGCGGCGCGGGGCGCCTTTCCGGGCCGGCGGATCCTGCTCGCCTTCCAGCCTCACCGGTTCACCCGTACGCGCGACCTCTTCGAGGACTTCGTGAAGGTGCTTTCGACCGCCGACGAGCTGGTGCTCGCCGACGTGTATCCCGCGGGAGAGCCCCCGATCGTGGCCGCGGACGGGCGCTCGCTCGCCCGCGCCATCCGCGTGGGCGGCAAGGTGGAACCCGTCTTCGTCGAGAAGAGCGCGGACATGCGGGCGGCGGTATTGGCGCGCGTGCGCGACGGCGACGTCGTGCTCACCATGGGCGCGGGCTCGATCGGCCACCTGGCGCCGGAGCTCGCCCTGCCCGCCGGCAACGGACCCGCGGACTGAGATGACCGTGAGCGAACACGTGCAGGCACCCCCGGCGCTTCGCGGAACCCTCCGCGACAACGAGCCCATGGCGCGGCACGTGAGCTGGCGCGCGGGCGGCACCGCGCGGCGCTTCTACCAGCCGGCGAGCGTCGCGGACCTGTGCGCTTTCCTGCGCACCCTTCCGCCGGCCGAGCCGATCCTCTTCGTGGGCCTGGGCAGCAACCTGCTGGTGCGCGACGGCGGCCTCGACGGCACCGTCGTGTTCACGCACCACGCCCTGTCCGGCATTCGCCAGCAGGGCTCGGGCAAGCGCCCGGCGTTCATCGCGGGCGCGGGCGTTCCGGCGCCGCACCTCGCCCGCTACGCGGCCAGGCACGGCGCCGGCGGCGGCGAATGGATGGCGGGCATCCCGGGCACCATCGGTGGCGCGCTCGCGATGAACGCGGGCTGCTATGGCGGCGAGACGTGGGAGCACGTGATCGCGGTCGAGACCGTCGATCGCCGCGGCAACCTGCGCTCGCGCGGTTCCGCCGACTTCATAACCCGCTATCGCCACGTGGAGCTCAGGGACGGCTCGGAGGAATGGTTCGTCTCGGGCGTGTTCGTGTTCGAGCGCGGCGACGAGGCCGAGTCGCTCGCGCGCATGAAGGGCCTGCTCACGCAGCGCGTGGCCACGCAGCCGATCAACCAGCCCAATGCGGGCAGCGTCTTCCGCAACCCGCCCGACGACCATGCCGCGCGCCTGATCGAATCGTGCGGCCTCAAGGGCTACCGGGTGGGCGGCGCACAGGTCTCGTGGAAGCACGCCAACTTCATCGTGAACGTGGGTGGGGCCACCGCGGCCGATATCGAGGCGGTGATCGAGCACGTGCACGGCAGCGTGCTCGCCAGGAAGCGCATGAGCCTGGTGCTCGCGGTCCGCTTCGTCGGTGCGGAAAGAAAACAAACGCGGGGTTCCGGAACTTGGATAAGCACGGCCATGTCGGGGTGCTGATGGGCGGCCCCTCGGCCGAGCGGGAGATCTCGCTCATCTCGGGCAAAGCCGTGCTCGCGGCCCTGCGCGAGAAGCGCGTGGACGCGCACGCTTTCGACCCCGCCGAGCGCGACCTCTTCGGGCTCAAGAGCGAAGGCTTCCAGCGCGTGTTCATCGCGCTGCACGGGCGCTTCGGCGAGGACGGCACGGTGCAGGGCGCGCTCGAGGTGCTGGGCATTCCCTACACCGGCAGCGGCGTGATGGCCTCGGCGCTCGCGATGGACAAATGGCGCACGAAGCTCGTCTGGGAGGCCGCCGGCATTCCCACGCCGCGCTACGCGATGATGCGCGCCGAGTCGGACCTCGCGAAGCTGGTGCGGGTCCTGGGCCTGCCGCTCATCGTGAAGCCGGCGCGCGAGGGCTCCACCCTCGGGCTCACCAAGGTGCGGTCGGCGGTGGAGCTCAAGCCCGCGTACGACTTCGCGAGCCGCTTCGACGACCTGGTGCTGGCCGAGGAGTTCATCGAGGGGCAGGAGCTCACGGCGAGCATCCTCGGCGACACCGCCCTGCCGCTGATCCGCATCGAGGCGCCCGGCGGCAACTACGACTACCAGAACAAGTACTTCACCGACGAGACGCGCTACCACTGCCCCGCGGGGATACGCCCGGAGGTCGAAGACGAGAT
>CAMPHL010000380.1 GCA_946885905.1 uncultured Pseudomonadota bacterium
TCAGCTACAAGGAGGCGCTGCTCAATCCCACCAACCCGCGCAACAAGGCGGTGGAATGGGAGAACGACATCGTCAACAACTTCCGCGCCACCAACGCGAGCGCGGAGATCAGCGGCGAGCGCGACACGCCCGTGGGCCGGATGCTCTACATCGCCCGCCCGATCCAGATCAAGGACGCGGCCTGCCTCGCCTGCCACAGCGTGCCCGCCGCCGCCCCCGCGTCGATGGTGAAGCTCTACGGCGACAGCAACGGCTTCGGCTGGAAGCACCAGGAGATCGTGGGCGCGCAGGTGGTGAGCGTGCCGATGGCGCTGCCGATCAAGAACGCCAACGACGCCTTCATCACCTTCATGGGATCGCTCGCCGCGATCTTCCTCGTGACCTTCATCGTGCTGAACGTCATGCTCTCGGTGATGATCATCCGGCCGATCGCGACGATGTCGAAGTCCGCGGACCGCATCTCCCAGGGCGACTTCAACGTGCCGGAATTCGGCAAGGGCAGGGACGAGATCGCCACGCTGGGCACCTCCTTCAACCGCATGCGCCGCAGCCTGCAGAAGGCCCTGAAGCTGATCGAGAAGTAGCGCCATGCCCGAAGTCCCGAAGCAGATCGGCAAGTACACCGTCACCCGCGCCCTGGGCAAGGGCGCGATGGGAATGGTGTACGAAGGCTTCGATCCGGTGATCGAGCGCAAGGTCGCGATCAAGACCATCCTCAAGGACTACCTCGAGGGCGCCGAGATGGAGGATGCGGTCGCGCGCTTCAAGCGCGAGGCGCAGGCCGGCGGGCGCCTGCAGCACCCCAGCATCGTCGCGGTGTACGAGTACGGCAACACCGAGGACGGCACCGCGTTCATGGTCACCGAGTACGTCCAGGGCGAGGAGCTCAAGGGCATCCTCGCCTCCGGCCGGCGCTTCGAGCTGATCGACATCTTCGAGCTCATGAAGCAGCTGCTCACGGCGCTCGACTACTCGCACAAGCAGGGCGTGGTCCATCGCGACATCAAGCCGGCGAACCTGATGGTCGTGCTGCCCGGGCCGAAGCTCAAGGTGATGGACTTCGGCATCGCGCGCATCGCCTCGTCCTCGCTCACGCAGGTGGGCACGGTGGTGGGCACGCCCACGCACATGGCGCCCGAGCAGCTGATGGGCATCCCCGCGGATGGCCGCGTGGACCTGTGGGCCTGCGGCGTGATCCTCTACGAGCTGCTCACGGGCGCGAGCCCGTTCCTGGCCGAGACGCCGGCGGCGGTCATGCACAAAGTGCTGCAGGTCCAGCCCGCGGCGCCCTCGACGGTGAAGCCGGGCCTGCCGGCCGGATTCGACGCCGTGGTCTCTCGGGCGCTCGCCAAGAAACCCGACGAGCGTTTCCAGACCGCGCGCGAGTTCCAGGCCGCGATGCTGATGGCGCTGCAGGGCAAGAGCGTGACCGCGACGATGACCCTGCGCACCCAGACGGCGATGAAGCCGGCGGAGCAGGTGCCGGTGCTGGCGATCCCGCCGGACGTGCTCGCACAGGTCGAAAGCTCGCTCTCGCGCCACCTGGGCCCGCTCGCGAAAGTGCTGATCCGCAAGAGCCAGGCCGAGGCCAACAGCTACGACGCCTTCTTCCGGCTGTTGACCGAGCAGATTCCCGACGCCGAAGAGCAGAAAGCCTTCCTCGCCAAGGTCAATGCGCTCAAGCCCAGGCCGAAAGCCCCGCCCGACGGGGTGAAGGCGGCGCCCGCGCCGGTCGCCGCGTCGAAGGCGGGCGCGACCGCCAAGGGCTTCTCACCCGAGGTGCTGGCCACCGCCGAGCGCGCGCTCGCGAGCTACGTGGGACCGCTCGCAAGGCTGCTCATCAAGGACGCCGCGACCCAGACCAGCGACCTGAAGGAACTGTACCGCAAGCTCGCCGATCACATCGATTCCGAAGAGGAGCGGCGCGACTTCCTCGCCTCGTTGCCACGTTGATCCGCCCTGCCACGTCGATGTCGCCCCGGCGAAGGCCGGCGCCGAAGCGTCCCCAGGCCCGATGACCACCATCGTCGTCGTCCGCAAGGGCGGGAGCGCGGTGATCGCCGCCGACTCGCTCACCACGTTCGGCACCACGCGCCTCGCGCCCGCGTACGACCGCTCGCCCCACAAGGTCATGCACTACCGCGATTCGTGGATCGGCGTGGCCGGAAGCGCCGCGCACCAGCTCGTGCTCGAGAACGTGCTCGAGCGCAACAAGGATCTCGACTTCGCGGGGCGCGCGGCGATCTACGAGACCTTCCGCAAGCTCCACCCGGTGCTCAAGGACGAGGCGTTCCTGAACCCGAAGGAGGAGGACGACGATCCATACGAGTCGAGCCAGATGACGGTGATGGTCGCCAACCCCAGCGGGATCTTCGCGGTCTACTCGATGCGCGAGGTGTTCGAGTTCGACCGCTTCTGGGCGATCGGCTCGGGGCGCGACTTCGCGCTCGGGGCGATGTACACGATCTACGACCGCGCCAAGGCCGCGGCTGCCGTCGCCGAGGCCGGCGTCCACGCCGGCGCCGAATTCGACACCGGCACCGCGCTCCCCATCGACCTGCACGAGGTGGCGCTCGAGTAAATGCGGCTGGACAAGTGGCTCTGGGCGGCACGCTTCTTCAAGACCAGGCGGCTCGCGGTCGAGGCGATCGAGGGCGGCCGTGTTTCGGTGAACGGGGACCGCGCGAAGCCGGCCAAGGAGCTGAGGATCGGCGACGAGCTTTCGATCCGCAGGCCGCCCTTCGAGCACCGCATCGTCGTGAAGGGCCTTGCGCTGCAACGCGGCCCGGCGACGGTGGCCGCGCGGCTTTTCGAGGAGACCGAGGAGAGCCGCGCCCGCCGGGCGGTCCTCGCCGCCGAGATGAAGGCGCTGCCGCAGCCGCGCTTCCCCGGGCGGCCGACGAAGAAGACGCGGCGCGATTACGAGGCCTGGCTGAGGTCGGCGGATGATGACGAGTAGACGTTGGACAGGAGACAGGAGCCGGGCATGGACAAGAAGCGTTCGATCCTCATCGCGAGCCTCTTCGCATCGCTGCCGGCCGCCGCGCACCATGGCTGGAGCGAATACGACGCCACCAAGGCGCTCACCTTCACGGGCAAGGTCGTCGAATCCGGCTATGAGCACCCCCACGGCCACATCCGGCTCGAGACGCCGGGCAAGACCTGGCTCGTGATCCTGGCCCCGCCCTCGCGCATGGAAAACCGCGGGCTGCCCGCGGCCGACATCGCCAAGGGCCGGACGGTGACCGTGGTGGGGTACGCCAATCGCGAGAAGAAGGAGGAGATGCGCGCCGAGCGCATCACCGCCGGCGGCAAGACCGTCGAGCTGCGTTGACGCCCGCCAATCCCGTCGAGGCGCTCGCCATCGCGAAGGCGATGCG
>CAMPHL010000381.1 GCA_946885905.1 uncultured Pseudomonadota bacterium
GCGGCAGCGAGCGCGCCGGCCTGGACGCCCGCCATCGGTGCCTGCACGATCGGCAGGCGGGTGCCCAGCAAACGCGAGATGTCGTTCATGCGGCGGGCGCGCGAACGGGATCGCGAAGCCGGATGTGCAGCTCGCGCAGTTGCTTCTCGGTCACGGGGCTCGGCGCATCGACCATGAGATCCTGCCCCCGCTGGGTCTTGGGGAACGCCATCACGTCGCGGATCTGCTCCACGCCTGCGAGCATCGCGACCATGCGATCGAGGCCGAAGGCGATGCCGCCGTGGGGAGGCGCGCCGTACGACAGCGCGTCGAGCAGGAAGCCGAATTTCGCGCGCTGCTCCTCCTGCGAGATCCCGAGCGCGGCGAACTGCTTCGCCTGGACCTCCGCGCGGTGGATGCGCACGGAGCCGCCGCCCAGCTCCCAGCCGTTCATCGCGATGTCGTAGGCCTTCGCGAGGACCTTGCCGGGGTCGCTTTCGAGCAGCGCCACGTGCTCGTCCTTGGGGCTGGTGAAGGGGTGGTGCGCGGCGTTCCAGCGCTGGTTGCCCTCGTCGTACTCGAAGGCCGGGAAGTCGACCACCCAGCACGGCCTGAAGCCCCCGTCGGCGTGGCCCTTCTCGTGGCCGATCTTGTTGCGCAGCGCTCCCAGCGCGTCGTTCACGACCTTGCGGCGGTCGGCGCCGAAGAAGATCACGTCGCCCGCCCGGGCGCCCGTGCGCTCCAGGATCCTGCCCAGCACGTCGGCCGAAAGGAACTTCACGATCGGCGACTGCAGCCCCTCTTCGTTCGCCTTCGAGGGATCGTTCACGCGGATGTAGGCGAGGCCCTTGGCGCCGTAGATCGCGACGAAGGGCGCGAGGTCGTCGAGCTCCTTGCGGGTGAACTGCTCGTTTCCGCCGGGCACGCGCAACGCGGCGACGCGGCCGTCCTTGAGCTCGGCGGCCGACTTGAACACCTTGAAGCCGCAATCGCGCACGACGTCGGTGAGCTCCGTGAGCTCGAGGTTCACGCGCAGGTCCGGCTTGTCGCTGCCGTAGCGCGCGGTCGCCTCGGCGTAGGTCAGGCGCGGGAAGGTTCCGAGGTCCACGTCGAGCACGCGCTTCCAGATGTGCCGCACGAGCCCTTCCATGATGTCCTGGATCTCGCGCTCGCCGAGGAAGGAGGTCTCGATGTCGATCTGGGTGAACTCGGGCTGGCGGTCGGCGCGCAGGTCCTCGTCGCGGAAGCACTTCACGATCTGGTAGTAGCGGTCGTATCCGGCGACCATGAGGATCTGCTTGAACAGCTGCGGCGATTGCGGCAGCGCGTAGAACTGGCCGTCGTGGATGCGCGATGGCACGAGGAACTCGCGCGCGCCCTCGGGGGTGGACTTGTAGAGCACCGGGGTCTCGACGTCGACGAAGCCGTTGTCGTCGAGGTACTCGCGCACCGCGCGCGCGGTCGCATGGCGCATGCGGATCACGCGCTGCATCGCCGGCCGCCGCAGGTCGAGGAAGCGGTACTTGAGGCGCACTTCCTCCGAGATCTGCTCGTCGTCCATGAGGAAGGGGGGCGTGGCCGCCGGGTTCAGCACCTCGATCTCGTGCGCCAGCACCTCGACCTCGCCGCTCTTGAGCTCCGGGTTCACCGTGCCTTCGGGGCGGCGGCGCACCACGCCGGTCACGCGCAGCACGAATTCGTTGCGGACCTTGTCTGCGATCGCGAAGGTTTCCTTGCGGTCGGGATCCGAGACCACCTGCACCAGGCCTTCGCGGTCGCGCAGGTCGATGAAGATCACGCCGCCATGGTCGCGGCGCCGGTGCGCCCAGCCGAATAGGGTGACGGTCTTGCCGAGGAAACGCGTGTCGGTGCTGCCGCAGTATTCGGTGCGCATGTCGCCTTGCTGAGGTGTGATTGGGCCCCGGTCGGTCACCGGGGCGGCGCTGCGATCCTGAGCGCTTCGCGCGGCTGTGGCGGCGCCGGCTCGGCCACGCCCATCGAGATGATGTACTTCAACGCGTCGTCCACGCTCATATCGAGCTCCTTCGTCTCCGAGCGCGGGACCACGAGGAAGAACCCGGCGGTGATGTTGGGCGTGGTCGGCACGAAGACCGAGACCTGGTCGGCTCCCAGGATGGATGCGACCTCGCGCTCGGGAGTGCCGGTGACGAGGGCCACGGTCCACGCGCCGGCGTGCGGATAGCGCACCAGCACGGCGCGCCGGAACGCCTTGCCCTCGGGCGAGAAGAGCGTATCGCTGATCTGCTTCACGCCGCCGTAGATGGAACGCACGATCGGGATGCGGCCGAGGATGCCATGCCCGAGATCGATGAGCTTGCGGCCCGCGAAGTTCGCCGCCAGCGCGCCCGTCACGAGCACGATGAAGGTCGTAAGGATGATCCCCAGCCCGGGGACGTGGAATCCGAAGAGCGCATCGGTGTGCCACACCGCGGGCAGCAGGAGCAGCGACTGGTCCATCAGGTCGACGAGGAGCTTCAGCACCCAGAGGGTGATGACCAGCGGGATCCAGACCAGCAGTCCCGCGACGAAATATCGCCGCAGCGTTGCGCCCATCAGGCTCAGCTGCAGGCCGCGCGACCGCCCGAGCCGCAGGCCTGCCCGCCGCCCGAACCGCCTTCGGACTTCGGCTCCGCCCTGGTCTGCGTGCCGCTCGCGCCCTTGTCGCCGTCCGCCTTGGTCTGCGTGCCGCTCGCGCCCTTGTCGCCGTCCGCTTTGGTCTGCGTGCCGCTCGTGCCCTTGTCGGCGTCCGCCTTGGCGGCCGGCGCCGCGGGCTTGCTCTTGAAGTCGGTCGCATACCAGCCGCTTCCCTTCAGCTGGAAGCCGGCCGCGGTGAGCATCTTGGCGAATGTGTCCTTGCCGCACGACGTGCAGGTGGTGAACGGTGTGTCGCTCACCTTCTGGAGGAACTCCTGCTGGTGGCCGCAGGCCGAGCACCGATATTCGTAGATGGGCATCGCTGTTAGTGCTCCGAGAAACGACAAAAATAACATTTTAACAGAAGGACTTGGCGCATTTGTGCAGTGCGGCAGAGAGCGCCTTACCGTGCTGCCAGCCGGTGTTTGTTGGCGGCGACGCCGCCCACCGCGAGCAGCACCGCCATGGCCCAGAACACCGGCATCATGCCGAGCGCCGCCCCCACGCCGCCGAAGGCAAGGGGCAGCACCGTGTGGCTCGCATTGAGCACGACCGCGCGGACTCCCACCGCCTCGCCCGCGCGGCCCTCCGGCGCATGCGAATAGAGCAGCGACATGACCGAGGGCTGCGTCGCCCCGAGCCCGATTCCGAGCAGGAATGCGATGCTCGCGAGCAGCGGCACGGTAGCCACCAGCGGGAAAAGCACGTACGCGAGGCATGCGACCGCCATCGTG
>CAMPHL010000382.1 GCA_946885905.1 uncultured Pseudomonadota bacterium
CCACGATTCCCGTGAGCGCGGCCCCCAGGATCACGACGGGAAAGGGGACAGCGAAGGCGAAGAGCGCCACGAAGGCCGCGGCGGCGATCGCCCACAGGAGCGGATGGCGCAGCGATCTCGAGCCGATGCGCCAGGCCGCGGCCAGCACGATCGCGACCACCGCGGGCTTGATGCCGTCCAGGATCGCGTTGACCACCGGCACATCGCCGTAGCGCATGTAGAGCCAGGAGAGCGCCACCAGGATGAAGAGCGAGGGCAGCACGAAGAGCACGCCGGCTACGATGCCGCCGCGCGTCCCGTGAAGGAGCCAGCCGACGTACGTCGCCAGTTGCTGGGCTTCGGGCCCCGGCAGGACCATGCAGTAGTTGAGCGCGTGCAGGAAGCGGCGCTCGGAGATCCAGCGCCGCTTCTCCACCAGCTCGCGATGCATGATCGCGATCTGCCCCGCGGGGCCGCCGAAGCTCACGAAGCCCAGCTTGAGCCAGAACTTCATCGCCACGTCGAACGTTGGACCCGCCCCCCGAGCGCCTTCAGGGGCGGGAGGAGATGCCGGATTCATGCCGGGGCCGTCCACGTATGCGTTTCGTACTCGCCGGCCACTTCCGCGCGACACCAGGCGTAGAGCCCGTCGTAGATCGGCATCGCCTGCTCGAGCATCTCGTAGTCGTCGGTGAAGCGCCGCGAGAGCCCGAGCGAAGCCGCGAGCAGGCCCGCGCACTGCGGCGCCAGGTCGGGGCGGTCGGTGTCCGCACCGCGCACGATGAGGGCGAGGCGCTCGAGCGCCGGATCGGCGAGCTCGAAGTCTTCGATCAAGGCGTCGAAGCTGCAGCGCTCGCCGCGGTGCGTGACCGGCGCGCCGGCGATGTCGTAGGCCACGGCGCCGCGAGCCTTCGCATCCGTGAGCACGCGCGCGGCCGGCACGTACTCGAAACGCGCGAGCGGATCGATGAAGCGCCGGATCAGCCACGGGCAGGCGATGCGGTCGATCTTCGGCCTTTCGCGCGTGATCCACGTCGAGCCTCCCGGCACGCGCCATTCGGGCCTGCGGCGGATCGTGGGCAGGCCTTCGGCGCGCCATCCCTGGATGCCCCCGGCGAGGAAGCTCGCCTCGTGTCCTGCCCGCGCGAGCGCGGTGGCGGCCTCCATGCCGACTTCCGCGCCTTTCGCGCAGTAGGCAACGACGGGCCTGCCGTGGGCGTGGCGCGCGGCGAACGCGAGCAGATCGGAGTCGGGACGCACCGCGGCGGCGACGAGTGATGTGTCCTCCAGGAAGGCGGGATCGCGGCGAACGTCGAGCACGAGCGGAGCGCGCGGCGAGCCGAGGAGGGAATAGAGCATGCGGGGTTCGATCGATACGGTGTCCATGATGCCTCCGTGAGGTGTCGGAAGCAGGTCTTGGACGGACACCGTCTTGGCAGCGCTCGCTGCCCCCGGGAGCCTGCGTCCCGGGCGAGCGGCATCCTATGCCGCGCACCTGAAGGCGTCAAGCCTCGAGCCGGCCGGGAAAAGCCCCATGTTAAGATTCATCACCTTGGAGACACTATTGATGCAAGCCGATCGCGAGCTCGACGTCCGCGGGCTCAACTGCCCATTGCCCATCCTGCGCGCCAAGAAGGTGCTCGGAGACCTCACCACGGGCCAGGTCCTCAAGGTGATGGCGACCGACCCCGGTTCCGTCAAGGATTTCCAGGCGTTCTGCAGGCAGACCGGCAACGAGCTGCTTTCGCACTCGGAAGGGCCGGAGTTCACGTTCTTCATGAAGAAGCGCTGACCCTCTCCCCGGCCCTCTCCCAGGGCGCAGCGAGCTACTCCACGAACAAATCGTTGTACAGCGGCACGCCGGGCGTGACGGCGTAGCGCGCGAAGTCCGTCTCCCCGCGCGCCCGCAGGACCTCCTCGTCGATGTAGAAGTTGCCCGTGTTCGCCCGTGCCTCGCTCGTGAGGATCGCGTGCGCGGCCTGCGCCATGATCGCCGCGTGGCGGCTCGCCCTCAGGATTTCCGCCGGAAAGTGCACCTCCACCGCCGCGGTCGCGATCGTCGTGCGCGGCCAGAGCGAGTTGACGGCGATGCCATCGGGGCGCAGCTCCTCGGCCATGCCGAGCGTGCACATGCTCATCCCGTACTTGGACATCGTGTATGCCAGGTGGCCCGCGAACCACTTCGCCTTCATCGACAGCGGCGGCGAGAGGGTGAGGATGTGCGGGTTGGCGCTCCTGCGCAGGTGCGGGATGGCGGCCTGCGAGCAGAGGAAGGTCGCGCGGACGTTCACGCCGAACATGAGGTCGAAGCGCTTGGCGGGCGTCGCGGAGGTCGGCGTGAGGCTGATGGCGCTCGCGTTGTTCACGAGGATGTCGAGCGCGCCGAAGTGTTGGGCGGCCCGGTCGATCGCGGCGGCCACCGCATGCTCGTCGCGCACGTCGAGCCGGATCGCGAGCGCCCTGCCGCCCGCCGCCTCGATCTCTGCGGCTACCGAGTGGATCGTCCCCGCGAGCCTGGGGTGCGGCTCGGCGGTCTTGGCGGCGATGGCCACGTTGGCGCCGTCGCGCGCGGCGCGAAGCGCGATTTCCCGGCCGATCCCGCGCGAGCCGCCGGTGATGAAGAGCGTCCTTGCCTCGAGCGTGGCCATCACGAATTCCCGGCGGTCGAATCCTCGGAGGCCGGGATGATACCGCGCGAGACATAGACGGGCCTCAGTCCCGCGTGGAACGACTTCATCTGCGCCCAGAAGGCGAGTCCCGCGAAGAGCGCGATCGAGCCGCCCACGATCAGGGTGAGCTGCACGCCCACTTGCGCGGCGAGCCAGCCGGCGGCGAAGTGTCCGAAGGGCGCGGCGCCCACGAAGAACATCGCGTAGTAGGCCATGACGCGGCTTCGCTTGTCGTCGTCCACGATCGTCTGCAGGATCGTGTTGCAGGCCGCGCTCGCCATGAACATGCCGCTGCCGGTGACGACCATCAGCGCTGCCGACACCGCGATCCAATGCGAGATGCCGAAGCCGATCGTGCCCAGGCCCGCGGCGATGGCCGCGAGCGGGATCCAGCGGCCGAGGCCGCGGATGCTCTTCCGGGTGGCGAGCGTGATCGCCGAGATGAACGCGCCCAGGCCCACCGCGCCGATGAAGACGCCGACGAGCTCCGAGCCTTCGCCGAAGATGCGCACGACCAGCGCCGGCATGAGCGTCGTGTAGGGGCTGATGGCGAAGCTCACCGCCCCCAGCGTGAAGAGCATGCGCCGGATCGGAAGGGTTCCCATCGCGTAACGCCAGCCTTCGGCCAGGTCGTGCAGCACTGCGGTGGGCCGGCGCTCGGGCCGCCGGGCGAGCCGCTCGCACACGCCGTATGGAGGTGGAGATGGCGGT
>CAMPHL010000383.1 GCA_946885905.1 uncultured Pseudomonadota bacterium
CTGCAGGACGCGATGTTCGGCGCCAAGCTGAGCAGCGTCCTCGTGGTGCTGCAGGGGCGCGACGGCGCAGGCAAGGACGGCACCATCAAGCACGTCGTGGGCTGCCTCAACCCGCGCGGCGTGCACGTGGCCTCCTTCGGCGTGCCCACGGCGCTCGAGCGCGAGCACGACTTCCTGTGGCGCGTGCACCGGCACGCCCCGCGCCTGGGCGAGTTCTCCATCTTCAACCGCTCGCACTACGAGGACGTCCTCGCCGCGCGCGTGCACGCACTCGCGCCGAAGAAGCTGTGGAAGGCGCGCTACGATCACATCTGCGGCTTCGAGCGGCTCCTCGGAGAGCACGGCACGATCATCCTCAAGTTCTTCCTCCACATCACGAAGAAGGAGCAGGAGATGCGCCTGCTCGAGCGCGAGGAGCAGCCCGAGACCGCGTGGAAGCTCAACCCCAACGACTGGAAGGAGCGCGACTACTGGGACGAGTACAGCGAGGCCTACGAGGACGCGATCGAGCGTACCGCCGTGCCGCACGCGCCCTGGATCGTGGTGCCCGCCAACTCGAAGTGGTACCGCAACCTGGTCGTGGCGGAGGCCATCGTCGAGGCGCTGCGCGGCTACCGGAAGGAATGGAAGAAGAAGCTCGACGCGCTGGGCGCCGAGGGCAAGGCGGAGCTCGACAGCTACCGCCGCTCGCTGCGCGCGAAGAAGTCGGCCAGGGCACGACGCAAATGAGCGAGACCTTCTTAGGAGATAGCCTGATGCGCAAAGCCGTGTACGCCCTGATCCTGTCGATGCCCGCGGCGGTGCTCGCCGCCGCCGGCGACCAGCCCGTCCTCGATGCCTGCATCTCGTCGTGGGGCAAGAGATCCCCGTTCAAGAAAGGGACCCCGGCCGACGGCACGATCGGCACCGGCGTGAAGGTTTTCGGGATCGGCGCAGGGCAGAGGGGCAACGACGCGCCGACGGACACGCCCGCGCTCTACCTGGTGCGCCCGGCCGTGAACGTGGCCGGCAAGAGCACGATCCGGCTCAGCAATCCGAAGGGGTGGTACTGCTTCCGCTCGAACGTGACGGTGGCCGGGGCGCTGCATATCGACGCCCACTGCACCGCGCAGATCGCGAGCGCGAAGGAAGACGGCACCACGGTCGGCGCCGTCGACGAGAGCAACACGGGGGTGGCGGTCTTCGGCGCGCTGCGCGTCAACCGCTTCGGCTGCCCCGACGGGAAGAAGAAATAGTCATTCCGGGCGCCGCTTCGGCGGCGATGGCGCGGGACCCGATTTCTCCCCCGACTCGTCCACCTCGGGAATCTCCTGGACCTCGTCCGGGGCGATGTCCGAGCCGCCTTCGAACTCCATGTCGGGCGTGGCGCCGACGCGCTCGCCGGTGCCGCTGCGGTCCGTGTCGCTGTCGAGGCCGGCGTCGCCGATCCGGCGCTCGGCGCCGAACCCGTGCACGTCCGACCCGCTGTCCGAGCTGTCGCTGGGGCCGAGCGACTCGGTGCCGTGTCCGCGGTGCAGGCGGCGATCGTTCTGTCCCGAGGTGCTGCCGGGTACGAGGGGGCTGTTTGCCATGGGCTCCTCCGGTCGGTTCGAATGGAAGTAAGAGTCGCGGCGGCGGTCCGGGTTCTGGGATAATTGCGGTTTTGCCCGCCGCATCTCCTTCCATGCATCGCCGCATCCACGCCTGCCTCGCCGCGGGGGCATTCGCTCTCGCCTGCCTGCCCGCTTTCGCCAGGACCATCGCGGGAGTCGCCATCCCGCCGCCCCCTTCCGCGAAACCGGTCGTGGAAACGCATTGGGGAGTCCAGGTGGAGGACCCCTACCGCTTCCTCGAGGACGTCTCCAACCCCGAGGTGCAGGCCTACATGAAGGCGCAGGCCGATGCGACACACGCGATCCTTGCGAAGATTCCCGGCCGCGACCGGCTGCTCGAGCGCATCCAGGAGATCGACGCGGACGTTCCGGCGGTGGTCACTTCGGTGCGCCGCGACGAGCGCGGCGGCATCTTCTACAAGAAGCGTGCCGCGGGCTCCAACCAGTTCAAGCTCTTTCGCCGCGACGGCCCCGCGGGCGCCGAGGCGCTGGTGTTCGATCCCGAGGTGGAGGAGAAGGCCACCGGCAAGCCGCATGCGATCGGCGACTACTCGCCCACGTTCGACGGGAAGCTCGTCGCCCTGCAGGTTTCCGCGGCCGGCACGGAGATCGGCACCCTGCGCGTGATCGAGTTGGCCACGGGCAAGGAAGTGACGCCCCGCATCGATCGCGTGCGTGGCGGCGGTGCCACGTGGCTGCCGGACGGCAGCGGGTTCTTCTACGACCGCCTCGCCGAAGGCTACGAGAAGCGCCCGCGCGCCGAACGCTACATGGACCAGCTCGTGTACCTGCGCCGCCTCGCGTCGCCCGAGAAGGACGTCACCGTGTTCGGCCCCGGCGTGCACCCCGAAGTCACGATCGGGCGGTCGGACGGCGCCGCGGTGGGCGTCATCCACGGCCAGCCGCTCGCCTATGCGCTGGTGTATCACGGCGTCGATCGCAACCTGTCGCTCTATTTCGCGGACGCCGAAGCCGTGCTCGCGGGCAAGCCGCGCTGGCGCAAGGTAGTCGACCAATCGGCCGAGGTCCAGGACGTCGCGGACACCGGCGGCCACCTGTACGTGAAGACCGCGAAGGATGCCCCGCGCTTCAAGGTCCTGCGCGCGAAGCTTCCCGAGGCCGACATGGCGAAGGCCGAGACCGTGATTGCGGCGGGCAAGGACGTGGTCACCGGAATCTCCGGTGCGCGCGAAGCGCTCTACGTCACGATGCGCGACGGGCCCGCCAAGCGCCTCGCGCGCCTGCATCCCGACGGCAAGTTGCAGCCGGTGGGCCTGCCGCTGGAAGGCGACGTCGAAGTCGGGGCGAGCCCGCGGCTGCCGGGCGCGATCCTCCTGCTCGCCAGCTGGACGCGCGCGGCGCGCCACTGGTCGCTCGGCCCGACCGACGAGCGCCCGAGCCCGCTCTCCCTGTCGCCCCCGGGCAAGTACGATGCGCCCGCGAACATCACCTCGCGGGAGGTGAAAGTGAAGAGCCACGACGGCGTCGAGGTGCCGGTCTCCATCATCTCGGGCACCCACATCAAGCTGGACGGCAGCAACCCCACCATGCTCTACGGCTACGGCGCGTACGGCATCGTCGAGGACCCGGCCTTCACGCCGCGCAACCTCGCCTGGCTCGAGCAGGGCGGCGTGATCGCGATCGCGCACGTGCGCGGCGGCGGCATCTACGGCGACGCCTGGCATCGCGCGGGCTGGAAGGAAACCAAGCCGAACACGTGGAAGGACGGCATCGCGGCGGCCGAATGGCTGGTGGCCAAC
>CAMPHL010000384.1 GCA_946885905.1 uncultured Pseudomonadota bacterium
CTCGCGGCCTTCGAGGCCACCACGTTGCGCACACCGGGCCAATAGGTCACCGCGGCGGCGAACGGGGCCTTGCGCCGCGGCGGCGGAGCCTTCAGCACCTGGCGCGCGGCATTCTCGAAATGGCGGCGCTGCGTGACGGCATCGACCAGCCCGAGCTTCTTCGCGCGGCGCGCGTCGATCGTGCGCCCGGTGAGCATGAGGTCCAGCGCCGGCGCGGCACCGATCAGCTGCGGCATGCGCTTCACACCGCCCCATCCGGGAACGATCCCGATCAGGACCTCGGGCAGCCCCATGCGCGTCTTCGGGCCGTCGTCCATCACGCGATAACGGCAAGCAAGCGCGAGCTCCGTGCCGCCGCCCATGCAGAAGCCGTGGACCATGGCGACCGTGGGAAATGGCAGCGCGGCGATCTTGTCGAACACCTCGTTGCCGAGCACGAGGAAGGCGTGCGCCTCCTCGGCGCCCGCAAAGCGCGTGAACTCCTCGATGTCCGCGCCGGCGGCGAAGCCGTTGTCCTTGGCCGAGAGGATCGCGAGCCCCTTGGGCGGCATCTGCCGCAGGTGGTCGGCGATGCTGCCCAGCTCGCGCAGCGCCTCGCTCGAGAAGGTGTTCGCGGTCGCGCCGGCGCGGTCGAAGTACAGCCAGGCGAGGTTGTCCGCGTCGGTCGAAAGCTTCCAGTGCCGGGTGTCCATCACTTCTTCTTTCTTATGTAGAGCGTCTTTTCCACGTCGGCGACCACCACGCCCTCGGCGTCGACGATGTCCACCCTGAAGCGCGGCTCGTACTTCTCGCCTCCGGCCGTCGCCTCGCGCGCCTTGTCCACTTCGGCGGGGTCCAGCGTGAACTTCGCCGTGACCGTCCCCTTGGCGGGCTTGAGGAAGCGCACCGCGCCCGCCTTGTCCCACACGATGTAGTCGCGGCCGAGGTTCTGCATCATCATGATCATGTGGAACGGGTCGGTCATGGCGAAGAGCGAGCCGCCGAAATGCGTTCCCACCCAGTTGCGGTTGAAGAGCCTGGGCCTGAGCTCCACGCTCACCGAGCGGAAGTCCGGCGCGATCTCGCGCACGCGGATGCCGGCTCCGCGGAACGGAGGCCACAGGTTCATCAGCCGGCGCATTCCCGTTGCGCCGAAATTCAGCCGGGAGAAATTCAAGCGCGTTCGAGCAACATCGCGCCGCCCTGCCCGCCGCCGATGCACAGCGAGGCCACGGCGCGCTTGCCTCCCGTGCGCTCGAGCACCTTGAGCGCATGCAGGACCACGCGCGCGCCCGAGGCGCCGATAGGGTGGCCGATGGCGATCGCGCCGCCATCGAGGTTCAGCTTGGCGCGGTCCAGGCGCCCCACCGGGCGCTCGGAGCCGAAGTGCTCCTTCGTGTAGGCCGGGTCGTCCCAGGCCGCGACGCAACCGAGCACCTGCGCGGCGAACGCCTCGTTGATCTCCACGAGGTCGATGTCGTCCCAGGTGAGCTTGTGGCGCATGAGCAGCGGCGTGATCGCATGCACCGGGCCGAGCCCCATCTCCGAGGGGTCGAGCGCGCCCCAGTGCGCATCGACCACCCTGCCGAGCGGCTTCAACCCATATTCGTTCACCACGTCCTCGGACGCCAGCACCAGCATCGCGGCGCCGTCGGTCACCTGCGAGCTGTTGCCCGCGGTCACGTTGCCATAGGTGCGGTCGAACACGGGGCGCAGCTTCGCCAGCCGCTCGACGCTCGAGTCGCGCCGCACGCCGTCGTCGGCCGCATGGACCTTCCCGTCCGGCCCGTACATCGGCTCGACCTCGGTGAGGTAGCCGTTGTCCTGCGCGAAGGCCACGCGCCGGTGCGACTCGACCGCGTACTCGTCCATCATCGTGCGCGTGATGCCGAAGCGCTTCGCCACGATCTCGGCGGTGGATCCCATCGAGAGCTTCACGATCGGGTCGGTGAGGCCGCGCAGGATCGCGATCACGGGCGCGAGCTGCGAGAGCTTGAACTTCACCGCCAGCGCCGCCTTCTGCCCGATCGACTTCGCGGCGTACCAGTTGGCGAGCCAGTTCACCATGGCCGGCCCGTAGAGCAGCGGCGCATGGCTCATCGCATCGGTCCCGCCCCCGAGCACCAGGCGCGAGCGGCCCGCGAGGATGTTCACCATCGCCGAATCCAGCGCCTGCATGCCCGAGGCGCAATTGCGCATCACCGTCCACGCGGGGACCTTCTCGCCGCAGCCCAGCCGCAATGCGACCACCCTGCCGATGTTCGCCTCGTCGGCCGAGGGCATCGCCGCGCCGACGATCACCTCGTCGAACGCCTCGGGCCCGAAGGGCTGGCGAAGCAGCAGCGGGCGCCCCGCGTTCACGGCGAGGTCCGAGCCGGTGAAGGGGCCGAGCCCCTTCTGCGCCTTGAGGAACGGGGTGCGCGCCCCGTCGACTACATAGACGCGACGGCCGCTTTCCTGTGCGAATCCGGTTGCCATGAGTCCTCCGCCACGTGGCGTGCGAGGTCGATGGGGAAGTCGTCCACCTTCACCACGTCACGGCGCAGCCGGTCCGTGTACACGAGGTGGTCGTATTCCTCCTGGGTGACGATCTGCCGGTCGCGGGCCGCGAGGCGCCGTTCGGCCAGCGTGTGCTGCGGGAGCTTGCCTTCCTTCTGCGCCTTGCGGATCCGGGCCTCGATCGGATCGGCCTTGATCGTGGCCTGCATCGCGTACTCGAGCCGGCCGATCACGTCGTCCTCGCGGCGGGGCACGTAAGCCCCCGCGGTGAGGCGGTCGCGCGCGGCACCGGGAGTGATGAGGATCTGCGCCACCTTCGAGCCGCACTTGTCGTGCGGCGCGTTCAGGGTGAGCCCCTTCGGGAAGACGAACATGCGCAGCCAGTTGGAGATCGCGCGGCTGGGGAAGTTGGAGATCACGCCTTCCATCGCGACCTGGATGCGGAAGAAGCTGTCCCACATCGCCCAGGTCACCAGCGGCAGGTCCTCCTGCTGGCGGCCCTCGTCGTGGTAGCGCTTGACGGTCGCCGAGGCCATGTAGAGCAGCGAAAGGATGTCGCCCAGGCGGGCCGAGATCTTCTCGCGGCGCTTCAGGTCCCCGCCGATCACGAACATGGAAACGTCCGCCAGCAGCGCGAAGGCCGACGAGAAGCGCGCCATCTGCTGCATGTAGCGGCGCATCTCCGGGGCTCCCGGCACCGGGTAGCCCCAGCCGCCGGTGAAGCCCAGCCAGAGCGAGCGCGCGGTGTTGGAAAGCGTGAACGAGATGTGGCCGAAGAACGCGGCGTCGAATGCCGCGAGGTCGTTCTTCGCCGCCGCCTCGATCTCCTTCAGCAGGAACGGGTGGCAGCGGATGACGGCCTGGCCGAAGA
>CAMPHL010000385.1 GCA_946885905.1 uncultured Pseudomonadota bacterium
TAGGTTCCAGCGCCGAAAGGCATGTGGGTTCGAGTCCCTCCTTTCGCACCAGGTCGCTCGAGTCAGGCCTTCGGTCGCGCCTCCTCTTGGCACGCCGGGACTGGCCCGGTTCTCCCCCATAAGGAAAATTCGAATGCAGCAAGCCGTCCAGAACACCCCCAGCCCGCTCGAGCGCAACATTACCGTCTCGGTGCCGATCGCCGAGCTCGAGGCCGAGATCAACACGCGCCTCAAGCAGCTCGCGCGCAGCGTGAAGATGCAGGGCTTCAGGCCCGGGCACGTTCCTCTCAAGATGGTCGAACGCCAATACGGCCCGCAGGTGCGTCAGGAGGTGCTCTCCGACTCCGTGCAGAAATCGTTCGCCGATGCGGTGCGCGGCCAGAACTACCGTGTCGCGGGCTACCCGCGCTTCGCCCCGGTCCAGTCGGGCGAGGGCGCCACCGCGGTCGAGTACACCGCGACCTTCGAGGTGTATCCCGAAGTCACCATGGGCGAGCTTTCCACGACGATCTCGCGCCCGCTCACCAAGGTCGAGGACGCCAACGTCGAGGCGACGCTCACGACGCTTCGCAAGCAGCGCGCCAAGTTCAACCGCGTCGATCGCGAGTCGAGGACGGGCGATCTCGTGAACGTGGACTTCGAGGGCCTCATCGCCGGCCAACCGTTCGAAGGCAACAAGGCCGCCAATTTCACCATCGTGCTGGGCGAGAAGCGGATGCTGCCCGACTTCGAGGACGCCATCGTCGGCATGAGGGCGGGTGAGCAGAAGACCTTCCCGCTTACTTTCCCGCAGGACTATGCCGAAGCCGTGCGCGGCAAGACCGCGGACTTCACCGTCACCGTGAACCAGCTCGCCGAGCCCGAGCTGCCCCCCCTCGACGCGGACCTCGCCCGCGCCCTGGGCGTGGGCTCGGGCGAGGTCGAGCAACTCAAGCGCGAAGTGCGCCAGAACATCGAGAAGGAAGTCGAGAAGCGCGTCAAGGTCTCGGTCAAGGACCAGGTGATGGAGGCGCTGATCGGCGCGGCCGGCTTCGACGTCCCCCGCTCGCTGCTGGACGCGGAGATCGCGCGCATGCAGCAGGCGGCCGTCGAGGACCTCAAGCAGCGCGGCATGACCACGCAGAACCTGAGCCTCCCGGCGGAACTGTTTGCCGACCGCGCCGCGCGCCGCATCAAGCTGTCCATCCTGGTGAGCGACCAGGTCAAGCGTCACGGGCACGAGCCCACGCCCGAGCAGGTTCGCGCGCTCGTCGAGGAGCACGCCGAGAGCTACGAGCAGCCCGACCAGCTGGTCCGGTGGTACTACGGCGATCCCTCCCGCCTGGCCGAATTCGAGGCGCTCGCGATGGAGGACAACGTCGTAGAATGGGCGATGAAGAAGATGAAGGTCGAGGACAAGCCGACCGAGTTCGACGAGCTGATGGGGACCAGGAAGGGCTAGGAGCGATGTTCATCAAGCACGAAAGCGACGCCGAGGAAGCCGAAGGCCTGGGGCTGGTCCCCATGGTGATCGAGCAGTCGGGGCGCGGGGAGCGCGCCTACGACATCTACTCGCGCCTGCTCAAGGAGCGCGTGATCTTCCTCGTGGGACCGATCCACGACGCGATGGCGAACCTGATCGTGGCGCAGCTCCTGTTCCTCGAAAGCGAGAACCCGGACAAGGAAATCCACCTCTACATCAACTCGCCGGGCGGCAGCGTCTCGGCGGGCATGGCGGTCTACGACACGATGCAGTTCATCAAGCCGGACGTGTCCACGCTCTGCACGGGACTCGCGGCCTCGATGGGGGCGTTCCTCCTCGCCGCGGGCGCCAAGGGCAAGCGCTACTGCCTGCCCAACTCGCGCGTCATGATCCACCAGCCTTCGGGCGGCTTCTCGGGGCAGGCCTCGGACATCGAGATCCACGCCAAGGAGGTCCTGTACCTCAAGAAGAAGCTGAACGAGATGATGGCCGAGCACACCGGCCAGCCGATCGAGGTGATCGAGCGCGACACCGACCGGGACAATTTCATGGGGGCCGAAGACGCGGTAAAGTACGGCCTCATCGACCGCGTTCTGAAGCAGAGAAGCCAAACCTAGATGACGGACAAAGTCGGCGGCGAAAAGCTCCTGTACTGCTCGTTCTGCGGAAAGTCGCAGCACGAGGTGAGGAAGCTGATCGCCGGACCCTCGGTTTTCATCTGCGACGAGTGCATCGACCTCTGCAACGACATCATTCGCGAGGAGGCGACGACCGAGACGGGCACCAAGGCGGCGAAGAGCGACCTTCCCAGCCCGCACGAGATCTGCGAGATCCTCGACCAGTACGTGATCGGCCAGGTCCAGGCGAAGAAGATCCTCTCGGTCGCGGTCTACAACCACTACAAACGCCTGAAGAGCGGAGGCAAGCAGGACGAGGTCGAGCTCGCCAAGTCGAACATCCTGCTGATCGGCCCGACCGGCTCGGGCAAGACGCTGCTCGCCCAGACGCTCGCGCGCCTGCTCAACGTCCCCTTCGTGATCGCGGATGCCACTACGCTCACGGAAGCCGGCTACGTGGGCGAGGACGTCGAGAACATCATCCAGAAGCTGCTGCAGAAGTGCGACTACGACGTCGAGAAGGCGCAGCGCGGCATCGTCTACATCGACGAGATCGACAAGATCTCGCGCAAGTCGGACAACCCCTCGATCACCCGCGACGTCTCCGGCGAGGGAGTGCAGCAGGCGCTGCTCAAGCTGATCGAAGGCACGATCGCGTCGGTGCCGCCGCAGGGCGGCCGCAAGCATCCCAACCAGGAATTCGTGCAGGTCGACACGACGAACATCCTCTTCATCTGCGGGGGAGCGTTCGGCGGGCTGGAGAAGGTGATCCAGAATCGCACCGACCGCTCGGGCATGGGCTTCGGCGCGCACGTGCGCTCGATGAACAACCGCCAGGAGCTGAACGAGCTGCTGCACGACGTCGAGCCCGAGGACCTCATCAAGTACGGCCTCATCCCAGAGTTCGTCGGGCGCCTGCCGGTGGTCGCCGTGCTGGACGAGCTGGACGCGGGCGCCCTGGTGAAGATCCTCGTCGAGCCCAAGAACGCGCTGGTCAAGCAATACCAGAAACTCCTCGCCATGGAGGGGGTCGAACTCGAATTCCGCGAGCATGCGCTGCAGGCGATCGCCAGGCGCGCGCTCGAGCGCCGCACGGGCGCGCGGGGACTGCGATCCATCATCGAGCATGCCCTCCTCGACATCATGTTCGACCTCCCCTCGCTCGCCAACGTCCAGAAGGTCGTTGTCGACGAAGGCGCGATCGGCGGAGAAGGCAAGCCGCTGCTCATCTACTCCGACCAGCCAAAGGTCGCGGGTGGACAGCAA
>CAMPHL010000386.1 GCA_946885905.1 uncultured Pseudomonadota bacterium
TGACTATTCCGCGGCGAGCGAGCTCGACTGCTTGAGCTCCACCTTGCCGCCCGCGTCCGACTGCGCGCGCGTGATGGCCCGGCGGATCCTTTCGATCATCTCCGTGACCTGCGCCTCGGTGATGACCAGCGGCGGGCAGATGCGGATGTAGTTCTTCACGCAGATGAGGATCACGCCCTCGAGCGCGGCGTAGTAGCGGATGCGCTCGGCCATGGCGAAATCGGGCTTGCGCGACTTGCGGTCGGCGACGATGTCGAGCATCTGGTAGAGCGCCATGCCGCGCACGTCGCCGATGGGCTCGAAGTCGTCCTTGAGCTTGTCGAGGAGCGCGCGCATGTGCTTGCCGAGGACCGCCGCGCGCTCGACCAGCTTGTCGCGCAGCACGATCTGGAGCTGCTTGAGCGCCACGGCGGCGGGCAGCGGGTCGTGCGGGTAGGTGCCGGACCACGGAAGGCCCGCGTGTCCCTTCGCCTTCTCCGCGATCTCGGGCGTGGTCACCGCGCCGCAGATCGCCATCCCCGCCGTCATGCCCTTGGCGAAGGTCACGATGTCGGGCTGCACGTCGTAGTTCTGGAAGCCCCAGAGCTTGCCGGTGCGCCCGGGTGCGAGCTGCGCCTCGTCGAGGATCAGGAGCGCGCCCCACTTGTCGGCGGTCCTGCGCAGCCACTTCATCCACTCGTTGCTGGGCACGATCATGCCGCCGGCCACCATCATGGTCTCGGAGAGGAAGCCGGCGATCTCCTGGCTCGTGGTGTGCTCGATCATCTCCTCGCTGATCTTGCGGCTCACCTCGTCCCAGTTCTCCTCGCAGCCGGGCGGGGCGCGGAAGGAGAACGGCGGGATGATGCAGTTCGCCTTGGCGGGCATCATGAAGGGACCGAGGCCCTTGCGACGCGGGCCGGCGACGGTCGTCATCGCCTCGGCGGCGAGGCTTCCGCCGTGCAGGCCGCGCACGACCGTCACGATGTCGAACTTGCGGGTCACGGCGAGCGCCATTCGCATCGCGATCTCGTTGGCCTCGGATCCGGTCACCGCGAAATTCACGACCTTGAGGTTGCCGGGCAGCGTGCTGCCGATCAGCTCCGCGAACTCGATGGAGGGCTCGTTCGAGTACCACGAGGAGGTGTGGACGAGCCGCCCGGCCTGCTCGCGGATGGTTTCCGTGAGCTCCGGATGCGAATGGCCCAGCGTCATGCACATCATCCCCGCGGTCGCGTCGATGTACTCCCTGCCGTCGACGTCGATGATCATCACGCCGCGGCCCTTCTCGAACATGATGCGCGGCTCGTAACGCCACCCGACCACCGACTCTGCGTCGCGGGACATGAGGTCGCGGTGGCGGGGGGAGAAATCGAATTCCTTCACGGGGGTGCTCCTGGCTGTGTCGTCAATCTGCATTTTGCACTCATGATGGCGCGTGTGGCCGCGGCCGGGTCAGTACAGCCGCCCGGCGATGCCCTGCGCCACCGGCACGAGCTGCTTCGCCTCGATCGACGTGCTCGGGCTGCTCACTTCGATCACGGCGTACATGGGCGCCTTCGACGTCGATGCCGTTGCGCACGAGGTCGTGTAGGGCTGGCGCGCAGCCTTCCCGCCGGGCCTGACCTCGTAGCAGTCGATGCCGCCCCTTCTGCGCCTCTCGACCAACGCACCTTGCTTCTTGAGCGATTCGAGCCTGGCCGACTCCTTCTCTCGCTCCTCCGGATCCGGCCGAGGGTACAGGCGGATCGTGACCGTCGACTGGCCGGCCTTCCCGGTGCAGACCTCCACGCCACTGGGAAGCGTGCTGCCCTTGAAGTTGGGCTTGGCGCCGACGAGCGCGCCGATCTCCTCGGGCGTCGTCAGGTCGCAGGCCCTGCCGTCGGCGAACGCGATCGAGGGGAGCGCCAGCGTTGCAAAGACGGCGGCGGCGAGAAGGTGTTTGCGTTCCATGAAACCTCCATTGCTATCGGCAAGGGGCATTCTATGACTCGCGCTTGCGCCCGGTGAGCATCGCGGCGACGAGGTTCTCGCGGTGGCGCCAGCTCGCATGGGCGACGCCCAGCAGGTGCAGCAGGATGCAAACCAGCGTCGCGTCGGTGAGCAGGTCGTGCACCTGCTTGAAATCGCGGTCGTCGCGGAATCGCGGGGTGTCGAGCACGAAGCCGGTGAGGCAAAGGGCTGCGAGCAGCACCAGCATCAAGACGATCATCGCGCCGCCCGCGGGGTTATGGCCGAGGTACCGCGGCTCGCCGCCACGGATGAGCAGCCCGACGTAGGCCGCAAGCTTTCGGGGTCCGGGGGCGAAGTCCGTGAAGCGCGCGTGCTCGGTGCCGATGAAACCCCACGCGATCCGGATGACCACGAGCGCGGTGATGACATAGCCGGCTACCCGATGCACCGGCAAGTAACCGCCGTGGGAGAAGTACGCCACGACGAATGCGGCCACCAGCGCCCAATGGAACACGCGCACGAGCGGATCCCAGACCCGCATCAGTACATCGTGTCCAGGTCCATGCCGGCATACATCGAGGCGACATGCTCGGCATAGCCGTTGTAGGGACGCGCGGGCTTCGAAAAGACGTCGCCATCGCGCCGCTCGCGCAGGCCCCGGCCGAACAGCGCCGACTTGCCCCACGGATTCACGTTGCCCCAGAACGTGTGGAGCTTCGGGTATCGCGCCGGCCATATCGTCGCGGGCTGCTGCTCCATGAGGCGGATGCGCACGACCGCCTTGGGGCTCTTGGTGCCGAATTTCCACGGCACGCGGATCGCGATGGGCGCGCCCAGGCCCTTGGGCAGCACCTGCCCATACGCCCCGAGGGCCACGAGGGTGAGCGGATGCATCGCCTCGTCGATACGCAACCCTTCCACGTACGGCCAGTCGATGTAGGTGATCTCGCGCTGGCCGCGAAACTGCTTCGGGTCCATGAGCGCGGTGAATTCGACGTACCTCGCGCTCGACAGGGGCTCGACCCGCTTCAGGATCTCGTTGAGCGGGTAGCCGAGGTAGGGCACGATGTGCAGCCAGCCCTCCGTGCAGAGCGTCCGATAGACACGCTCCTCCATCGGAGCCAGCGTGAACAGATCGTCGAGGTCGAATACCCTCGGCTTCGCGCAGGCACCCTCCACGCTCACCTTCCACGGATATGGCGTGTAGGCCTCGCCGTTCTTCGCGATGTCCTCCTCGAGCTCGCGGAATCGCGTGCGCGTGGTCGCGATCTCGATCGGCGTCGCAGGCTCGTCGGTGGAATAGCGGCTCTTCGGCAGGCCCTTGAATCGGTCGTTTCCCGGTACCGCCGCCCACGACCGCCGGCTTCCCCAGGCCAGGGCGAGGCCCGCAGTGGCCGTGATGAGCTGG
>CAMPHL010000387.1 GCA_946885905.1 uncultured Pseudomonadota bacterium
GTGGCGCGCAGCGGATGCCCCTGCTCGCCGAACACGTCCCAGAACATGACCGGCGCCGCGCGGTACTCGAAGCCCTCGAGGCCGAGCGAGCTCACCCGCTCGGCGACCTTCGCGTTGCCGCCGCCAGCCGCGGCCATGCCGGCGAGGTCGCCCTTCACGTCGGCCATGAAGACGGGCACGCCGATCGAGCTGAAGCGCTCGGCGAGCGATTGCAGCGTCACCGTCTTGCCGGTTCCCGTGGCTCCGGTGATGAGCCCGTGGCGATTCGCCATCGACGGCAGCACCGACAGTTCGGCGGCCTGCGATCTTGCGACCAGCAGCGGAGAAAGCACGCGTTTTCGCTCTGGAGAGGGGCGGGAGGCGAATGTTACCATTAGGTTTTACCCCTCGCTTCGCGCTCGGGCTGCAAGAGAAAGACCCATATGGCAGGTCACAGCAAGTGGGCCAACATCCAGCATCGCAAGGGCCGGCAGGACGCCAAGCGCGGCAAGATCTTCACCCGCCTCATCAAGGAAATCACCGTCGCCGCGCGCATGGGCGGAGGTGATCCGAACATGAACCCGCGGTTGCGCCTCGCCGTCGACAAGGCGACCGAGAACAACATGCCCAAGGACAACATCGAGCGCGCCATCAAGCGCGGCACGGGAGGGCTCGAGGGCGCGAGCTACGAGGAGATCCGCTACGAGGGCTACGGCCCGAGCGGCGCCGCGGTGATCGTCGACACGCTGACCGACAATCGCACGCGGACAGTCGCCGAGGTGCGCCATGCGTTCACGAAGTACGGCGGAAACCTCGGGGCCACCGGGTCGGTCGCGTTCCTGTTCAAGCACTGCGGGCAGCTCATGTACGCTCCGGGCACGAGCGAAGACAAGCTCATGGAGGCGGCGCTGGAGGCGGGAGCCGAGGACGTGGTCGCCAACGACGACGGCTCGCTCGAAGTGATCACCGATCCGTACGAGTTCGTGCGCATCAAGGCCGCGCTGGAGAGGGCCGGCTTCAAGGCCGAGCTCGCCGAGGTGACGATGAAGCCGGCCAACGATACCGAGATGTCGGGCGAGGACGCCGTGAAGATGCAGAAGCTCCTCGACGCCCTCGAAGGCCTGGACGACGTCCAGGACGTGTACACGACGGCGGCGCTCAGCTGAAGCCGATCCGCATCCTGGGAATCGATCCCGGACTCGGCATCACCGGGTACGGCGTGGTCGAGAAATCCGGGAGCCGGCTCGCCTACGTCGCGAGCGGCCGCATCGTCTCGAACGAGCGCGACGCCCTCGCCGCCAGGCTGGCGACCATCCTCGAAGGACTCGCGGAAGTGATCGGCACCTTCACGCCGGAAGAGGTGGCCGTCGAGCAGGTCTTCGTCAACGTGAATCCGCGCTCCACGCTCCTGCTGGGACAGGCCAGGGGCGCCGCGATCTGCGCGGCCGTGACCGCCAGGCTTCCGATTTCCGAATACACGGCCTTGCAGGTAAAGCAATCGGTCGTGGGGCAGGGGCACGCGCGCAAGGAGCAGGTCCAGGAGATGGTGCGCCGCCTCCTCAAGCTACCCGGGGTCCCGGGCCCCGACGCGGCCGACGCGCTCGCCTGTGCGATCTGCCATGCGCATGCGGGACTGGGCGCGATGCCGGCACGCGGGCGGCGCGTTCGCGGTGGGCGGATCCTGATCGAGGGCGCGCAGGCACGCGAGGGCCGGCGATGATCGGGCGCATCCAGGGCGTCCTGGTGGAGAAGAGCTTTCCCCAGGTGATCGTCTCGTGCAACGGCGTGGGCTACGAGATCGATGTGCCGATGAGCACGTTCTATCCCCTGCCTCGCCCCGGCGAGGAGGTGACGCTGCTCACGCACATGGTCGTGCGCGAAGATGCCCACCTGCTCTTCGGGTTCCTCACCGCGGCGGAGCGGGCCGCCTTCCGCCAGCTGCTCAAGATCAGCGGCGTGGGCCCGAAGGTGGCCCTGTCCGTGCTCTCCGGCCTGTCGGTCGACGAGCTCTCGGCGGCGGTCGCGGCCGGGGATGCCGGGCGGCTCACGAAGGTCCCCGGCATCGGCAAGAAGACCGCGGAGCGCCTCGTGCTCGAGCTGCGCGACAAGCTGCCCAAGGCGACCTCGGCGGTGCGCGGCGAAGGCAGCGCTGCCGGCGGCGACGTCGTCAATGCGCTGCTGGCCCTTGGCTATAATGAACGCGAGGCGCAGGCGACCGTGAAGCAGCTTCCCGCGGAGCTGCAACTCGCCGACGCCATCCGCCAGGCGTTGAAGCTCCTGGCGAAGAACTGAAGACGTGATCGAAGCCGACCGCCTGATCTCGGGGGGCAAGGCCTCGCCCCAGGAAGAGGGCGAGGAGCGCGCGCTTCGCCCCCGCAAGCTGGCCGACTACGTGGGGCAGGCGAAGATCCGCGAGCAGCTCGGTGTCTTCATCACCGCGGCGAGCCAGCGCAAGGAAGCGCTCGACCACACTCTGCTCTTCGGCCCGCCGGGCCTGGGCAAGACCACGCTCGCGCACATCATCGCCCGCGAGATGGGCGTGAACCTGAAGCAGACATCCGGGCCCGTGCTCGAGCGCGCCGGCGACCTCGCCGCGATGCTCACCAACCTCGAGCCCAACGATGTGCTGTTCATCGACGAGATCCACCGGCTCTCGCCCGTGGTCGAGGAGATCCTCTATCCCGCACTCGAGGACTACCAGATCGACATCATGATCGGGGAGGGGCCGGCGGCGCGCTCGGTGAAGCTGGACCTGCCCCCCTTCACCCTCGTGGGCGCGACGACCCGCGCCGGGATGCTCACCAACCCGCTGCGGGACCGCTTCGGGATCGTGGCGCGCCTGGAGTTCTACACCGAGGCGGAGCTCGCGGTCATCGTGCACCGCTCGGCGCGCCTGCTCGAGGTGACGATCGAGGACGAGGGCGCAAGCGAGATCGCCAAGCGCTCGCGCGGCACGCCGCGCATCGCCAACCGGCTCCTGCGCCGGGTGCGCGACTACGCGCAGGTCCGCGCCTCGGGGGTTGTCACGCTTGCGGTCGCGGACACCGCGCTGCGCATGCTGGACGTGGACGGCATCGGCCTGGACCTCATGGACCGCAAGCTCCTGGAAGCCGTGATCGGCAAGTTCGCCGGAGGACCCGTGGGCGTGGAAAACCTCGCCGCGGCGATCGGCGAGGAGCGTGACACCATCGAGGACGTGATCGAGCCCTACCTGATCCAGCAGGGCCTGCTGCAACGCACGCCGCGCGGCCGCATCGCCACGGCCTCGGCCTACACCCATTTCGGCCTGCACGCGCCCACCGGCGCGCGTGGCGGCGACCTCTGGACCTCCCAGGATCCCCGGCCGGCGTCGTGACCC
>CAMPHL010000388.1 GCA_946885905.1 uncultured Pseudomonadota bacterium
CCCGCGGCGGCGCGCACGACGGGCGCGTCGCCCGCCAACCGGGGCCGCTCGGCGCCGCAGCCCATCCGTCTCTCGCGTGCCTCGGCGACCCCGAGAGCAGGGCACGCGCCATCGAAGCGCTCGTGAGCGCGGACGTGACCGAGGTCCAGGCCGCCGCTTCCTACCTCAGGCATCGGCCGATCACGGAAACGGAGGAGTTGAGGGCGGTCGCGGGGAGGATGGCCCGCATGAGCAACCCTGCCGCCCAGGCACGGGCCCTCGAGGCGCTCGCGCGGCTGCACGTGGAAGACGCGCACGTGCTGGACGAGCTGGCGAGCCTGCATGGACGCACGCGCTCGCACGCGGTCCGCGAGGCCATCAGGGAGGTTTACCTGCGGGCGGGGCGCCCCTTCAGCGGAACTCCGCGCGCTCCTTCGTCCAGCGGCGCGCCTGCTCGCTCAGGCTGAACCCCAGGCCCGGCGCCGCCGGCAGGTGCATGCGCCCGCCCTGGAGCTTCAGGCGCTCGTTGAACAGCGGCTCGAGCCAATCGAAGTGCTCCAGCCACGGCTCGCGCGGATAGGCCGCGGCGAAGTGCAGGTGGATCTCCATCGAGAAATGCGGCGCGAGGTTCAACCCGCGCAGGTCGGCGAGCTGCATGATCTTGAGGAAATGCGTGGGCCCTCCGACGCGCGGCACATCGGGCTGGACGAAGTCGCAGCCGCGTGCCTCGATGAGGGCGGCGTGCTCGGCGAAGCTGGTGAGCATCTCGCCCGTGGCGATCGAGGTGTCGAGGGCGGCGGCGAGCGCGGCGTGGCCCTCGAAGTCCATGCAGTCGAGCGGCTCCTCGATCCAGGTGAGGTCGAACTCCTCGAGCCGCCGGCAGGCGCGCATCGCGGCCGGCCGGTCCCATTGCTGGTTCGCATCCACCATGAGCGGGAAGCCGTCGCCCAATTGCTTCCTCACGGCCCTCACGCGCTTGATGTCCTCGGACAGGTCCGGATGGCCGACCTTGATCTTGATGCCGCCGATGCCGCTCTCGCGCGAGTGCTCGACGTTGCGCAGGACCTCGTCCAGCGGCGATGAGAGGAAGCCACCGGACGTGTTGTAGCACTGCACCGAATCGCGATGGGCGCCCAGCAGCTTCGCGAGCGGCAGCCCGGCGCGCTTCGCCTTCATGTCCCAGAGCGCCAGGTCGTAGGCCGCGAGCGCCTGCGTGGTCATGCCGCTGCGTCCGACGGATGCGCCGGCCCACAGCAGCTTCTCGTTGATCTTCTGGATGTCGCTCGGGTCCTCGCCGATGAGGTTCGGGCCGACCTCCTTCGCATGGGCGAACATGCCGGGCCCGCCGGCGCGCTTCGAGTAGGCGAAGCCCAGCCCCTGGTGGCCGTCGCGCGAGGCGATCTCGGCGAAGACGAATGCCACCTCGGTGAGCGGCTTCTGCCGGCCGGTGAGCACCTTCGCATCGCTGATCGGGATCCTGAGCGGCAGGAACGCGAGCGAGAGCTCGACGCGTTCGATGCGGTCTGCGGAAACGGCGTTTACCGCCTCGCGGGTCATCTCGTTCATGGCCCCTTCATAATATTCGCAATGGCCGGCCACGACACCGAAGTCCGGGGATCGCCCCTCGTCACGGAGATGCGCGTCGTTCCGGTCGCCGGGCACGACGGCATGCTCATGAACCTGAGCGGCGCCCATGGACCGTTCTTCACGCGCAACGTGCTCATTCTCGAAGACTCGTCCGGGCATACGGGCCTCGGAGAGGTTCCCGGTGGCGAGAAGATCCGCCAGACGCTCGAGGACGCGCGCCCCTTCGTGATGGGGCAGGGCATCGGCCGCTGCCACGCGATCCTGAACGAGATGCGCCGTGCCTTCGCTGGCCGCGATGCGGACGGCCGCGGGCTGCAGACCTTCGACCTGCGCACGACCATCCACGCCGTGACGGCCGTCGAGTCGGCGATGCTGGACCTGCTCGGGCAGCACCTGGGCCTTCCCGTGGCCGAGTTGCTGGGCGAAGGCCGGCAGCGCGAGCAGGTCGAGGTGCTGGGCTATCTCTTCTTCGTCGGCGACCGCAAGCGCACGAACCTGCCGTATCGCGAGGAACCGGAATCGAAGGACGAGTGGTCGCGGCTGCGCCACGAAGAAGCGATGACGCCGGCGGCGGTCGTGCGCCTGGCCGAAGCGGCGCATGCGCGATACGGCTTCGAGGACTTCAAGCTGAAGGGCGGCGTGCTGCGGGGCGAAGAGGAGGTCGAGGCCGTGAAGGCCATCCGCCGCGCCTTCCCGAAGGCCCGCGTGACGCTCGATCCCAACGGCGCGTGGCTGCTGCAGGACGCGATCCCCCTGGGCCTCGAGATGCGCGGAACCGTCGCGTACGCGGAGGATCCCTGCGGCGCGGAGGAAGGCTTCTCGGGCCGCGAGATCATGGCGGAGTTCCGCCGTGCGACCGGCCTGCCGACCGCCACGAACATGATCGCAACGGACTGGCGCCAGCTCGCGCACGCGCTCGCCCTGCAGGCCGTCGACATCCCTCTCGCCGATCCGCATTTCTGGACCATGCAAGGCTCGGTGCGCGTGGCGCAGACCTGCCGCGACTGGGGGCTCACCTGGGGCTCGCACTCGAACAACCACTTCGACATCTCGCTCGCGATGTTCACCCACGTCGCGGCCGCCGCTCCCGGCCGCGTCACCGCGATCGACACGCACTGGATCTGGCAGGACGGCCAGCGCATCACGAAGGAGCCGTTCAGGATCGTGAACGGGCGCGTGGACGTCCCGACGCGGCCAGGCCTCGGCGTGGAAATCGACGAGCGCAGGCTCGCGGAAGCGAACGAGCTCTACAAGCGCCATGGCCTCGGCGCGCGCGACGACGCCGCGGCGATGCAGTTCCTCATCCCGGGGTGGAAGTTCGACAACAAGCGCCCCTGCATGGTGCGCTAAGGTAGGCATATGAGCGGATCCGGCAAGGGCATGAAGAAGGGCCTCACGAGCTACGGGGACAGCGGCTTCTCGCTCTTCCTGCGCAAGGCGTTCATCAAGGGCGCGGGTTACACCGACGACGCGCTCGACCGCCCGATCGTGGGCCTCGCCAACACCGCCAGCGCCTACAACCCGTGCCACGGCAACGCGGCGCAGCTGGTCGAGGCGGTGAAGCGCGGCGTGATGCTCGCGGGCGGCCTGCCGATGGACTTCCCCAGCATCTCGATCCACGAGAGCTTCGCCTCGCCCACGTCGATGTACCTGCGCAACCTCATGTCGATGGACACCGAGGAGATGATCCGCGCGCAGCCGATGGACGCCGTGGTCCTGATCGGGGGCTGCGACAAGACGGTGCCCGCGC
>CAMPHL010000389.1 GCA_946885905.1 uncultured Pseudomonadota bacterium
CGGCCGGCAGCCATGTCACGTTGCTGATGCCGCCGATGTTGACGATGGCGCGCGCACGGTTCCCGTCGCGGAATACCGCTTCGTGGAATGCGGGCACCAGCGGAGCGCCCTGGCCGCCGGCGGCCATGTCGCGCCGGCGAAAGTCCGCCACCACGTCGAGTCCGGTGAGCTCGGCCAGCCGCGCCGGATCGTTGAGCTGGATGGTGAAGCCGTGATCGGGCCGGTGCCGCACGGTCTGCCCATGGCAGCCCACCGCTGCGATCCGTTCGCGCGGCACCCCAGCGCTTGCAATGACCGCCTCGACGGCGCGCGCATAGAGGCCCGCCAGCTCCATCGATACCGTCGCCGCGAGGTCGAGCGAATCGCTGCCCGGCTCAGACAGCGCCATGATCCGGTCGTGAAGGTCGGGCGAGAACGGGACGGCGCCGAACGCAAGCGTGCGCGGGGTCGCCGTTCGGAAGTCCACCAGGGCAGCGTCGGCGCCGTCGAGGCTGGTGCCCGACATCAAGCCGACGAACAGGTCCGCCACGCTACTCGAAGCGCGCGGGCGGCGCAGAGGCAACGCGGGCGATCGTTTCGCGGGCTTGCGATGCGATGCGCATGAATTGGTCGCGCGAGCGCGCCGGCACCGGCTCGGCCTTGGGCAGGGCCACGCGCAGGGGGTCCTGGTGCACGCCGGCAATCTTGAATTCGTAATGCAGGTGCGGGCCCGTGGCGTAGCCGGTGGCCCCCACGAAGCCGATGGGCTCTCCCTGTCGCACCCTCGATCCCGCGCGCACCCCGCGGGCGAAGCCCGACAGGTGCGCGTAAAGCGTCGTGATGCTGCCGCCGTGCCTGATCTCGACTGCGTTGCCGTAGCCGCCGCGTCCTCCCGCGGAAACCACGGTGCCGTCAGCGGCCGCGAGCACGCGGGTGCCGCTCGGCGCGGCGAAATCCACGCCGGTGTGGGCGCGCCAGTTCTTGAAGATCGGATGGACACGGCGGCCGAACCCCGAGCTCACCCGCGAGAACTCCACCGGCGAGCGCAGGAACGCCTTGGCCCGGTTCGTTCCGTCGAGCGAGTAGTAGCTGTCGCCGCCTTCCTCGTCGGTGAAGAGGACCGCGTGATAGCTGCGGCCGTCGTTGATGAATTCGGCCGCGACGATGCGGCCGGGAGCGACCAGCTCGCCGGAGTCGTACAGCATCTCGTAGACCACCGAAAGGCGGTCGCCGCGGCGCAGTTCCGTATGGAAATCGATGTCGGTCGCGAACGCACGCGCGACCTGCATCGCGATCGCGTCGGGGATGCCTGCGGCGTCGGTCGCCGCGAAGAGCGAGGAAAGAATGGTTGCCGTGCGGTAGAAGAGGCGCGGCGGCTCGGCGACCGCGCGGCTGCGGGCCGTGAAGCTCTCGCCCGTCCGTGCTACTTCGAAGAGCGTGGTGGGCGACAGGAAGTACCGAAGCGAATGCAGCTCGCCATCCGCTCCCGTTTCGGCCTGCATCATTCGGCCCGGAACCAGTTGGCGGAAGATCGCTCGGCCGGTGGAATCACCCCGCAGGAATTCCATCGCTCGCGCATCGCGAACGTCGAGGCGATCGAAGAGGGCGGCGACCGTGTCGCCTCGCATCACCCGTTCCTGTGCCGTGAATCGCTGGGCTGGGGCCGATTGGTGCTCCAGTCGAGGCAGCTCGATCACCTGCTCGACCCGCTCGCGTTCGAAGCCGGGCACGTCCGAGGCGGGCGCGATGCCGAACGCGGTGAGGACGGTCAGAGCGGGAAGGGCCACCAAGGCAATGCCGATGACCAGCCGGGGGGTCGGCGAGAGGCGCTGCGATAGAATGTCGGCTTTTTGGGCGCGCATCGGTCGTTCGGTCTTTGCCGAGGCAGGATAGCAGAAAACCCGCTTAGTTGGCCTAAAAAATGGAATCAAATCAATGACTCAGTCTTCTCCCCTCGAGGTGATCCGCCGGGGCGCGGAAGAGGTGATCCTCGAGGAAGACCTGCGGCGCAAGCTCGCCCGGGGCAAGCCCCTGCGGGTGAAAGCCGGATTCGATCCGACGGCACCGGATCTGCACCTCGGCCACACCGTGCTGCTCAACAAGATGCGCCAGTTCCAGGACCTCGGGCATCACGTGATGTTCCTGATCGGGGACTTCACCGGGATGATCGGCGACCCGAGCGGGCGCAATGCCACTCGGCCCCCGCTCACTCCCGAGCAGATCGCGGCAAACGCAGAGACGTACAAGGCCCAGGTCTTCAAGGTTCTCGACGCGGACAAGACCGAGATCCTGTTCAACTCGACCTGGTGCTCGCAGCTGGGGGCGGCAGGGATGGTGAAGCTGGCGGCCAAGCACACGGTGGCGCGTATGTTGGAGCGCGACGATTTCGCCAAGCGCTTCGCCGAGCAGAGGCCGATCTCGATCCACGAGTTCCTCTACCCGCTCATGCAGGGGTATGACTCGGTCGCGATGAAAGCCGACGTCGAGCTGGGCGGAACCGACCAGAAGTTCAACCTGCTGGTGGGGCGCGAGCTGCAGAAGGATTACGGGCAGGAGCCGCAGGTGATCATCACGATGCCGCTGCTCGAGGGCCTGGACGGCGTGAACAAGATGTCCAAGTCCCTGGGCAACTACGTGGGCATCAATGAATCGCCGGACGAGATGTTCGGCAAGCTCATGTCGGTTTCCGACGAACTCATGTGGCGCTACCTCGAGCTGCTGTCCTTCGAGCCGATGGGGGTGATCGCGGTCTGGAAGCGCGCCGTGGAGGAGGGCGCCAACCCGCGCGACACGAAGGTGCGCCTCGCGCAGGAGATCGTCGCGCGGTTCCACGACCGGGCCGCGGCGCAGAGGGCGCTCGAAGAGTTCGAGTCGCGCTTCCGCCACGGCGGAGTGCCTGCCGACTTGCCCGAGCAGGTCCTCGATGCAACCCCCGAGGGGCTTTCGGTCGTCCAGCTGTTGAAAATGACGGGCTTGTGCCCATCTGCTTCCGACGCCCAACGGATGGTCGAGCAGGGCGGCGTGAAGATGGATGGACAGAAGGTCGAGGACAAGGCCCTACGGTTGAAGCCCGGCGCAACCCACGTGCTCCAGGTCGGCAAGCGCAAATTCGCGAAGGTGGCGATCAGGCTCGCTTCCTGAGGGAAAAACCCGATTCGGCTTGCGGCAGAGGGCCGAAAGTGTGTATAATCTTTGGCTCTGCTGATCGATGCTTCCGATCCCGCAGCAACATCGCGGGGCGGGGTTTTTCGCTCGATCGGCCACGCTCTTTAAAAAGTTACAGCCGATAGAGGTGGGTGCTGGCAGGCGCGTAAGCCC
>CAMPHL010000390.1 GCA_946885905.1 uncultured Pseudomonadota bacterium
GACCACGCGGTTCCAGCGGCCGACCTCGTTCTCCAGGAACTTCTGGAATTCCTGCGGCGACGAGGTCTTGAGCACGAGACCCTGCGCGGTGAGCTTCTCCTGCACCTCGGGCTTGCGCAGCGCCTCGGAGAAGGCCTTGTGCATCCTGGCGATGATCGGGGCGGGGGTGCCGGCCGCAACGTGCAATCCCCACCACGCCTCGGAATCGAAGTTCGGCACGCCCTGCTCGGAGATCGTGGCCACGTCGGCGAGCGGCCCGAAGCGCTGCGGCGAGGTAACCCCGATGGCGCGCAGCTTGCCCGCCTTCACGTGCGGGCTCATGAGCGCGGCCGAGCCGATCGCCACCGGCACGTGGCCCGCGACCGCATCCTGGGTGAGCGGCCCGCCGCCCTTGTAGGGTATGTGGGTCATCTTCGAGCCGGTCTCGGTCTGGATGAGCTGCATCGCGAGGTGGCCGAGGCTGCCCGACCCGATGGTGCCGAAGCTCACCGCGTTCGGGTCCTTCTTCGCCGTGTCGAGCACTTCCTTGAAGCTCTTGTACGGCGTGGTCGGATGCGCGGTGATGAGCATGGGCGAGGTGCCGACCAGCATCACCTGGGTGAGGTCCTTCAGCGTGTCGAAGGGGATGTTGGGGATGAGGCTCGGATTCACGCCATGCGTGTCGAAGGAGATGAGCCACATGTAGCCGTCGGGCGGCGATTTGGCGACCAGCGCTGCGCCGATCGAGCCCGATCCGCCGCCCTTGTTCTCGACCACCACCGGCTGGCCGAGCAGCTGCGACAGCGGGGCCTGGATGTGGCGTGCGATCTGGTCCGTCGTCCCGCCGGGCGGGAACGGCACGAGCAGGGTCACGGAACGCGTGGGCCAATCCTGCGCCCCCGCGGCGAGCGCGGCACAGGCGGCGAGCGCGGCGACGGCGCGCGCGAACAGCGGTTTCATAAGGCTCCTCCTCCTCTACGGGATTGTCGCCCCAGCGTACCCGAGGCGTTCGGTCGAAAACAGCGATATTTTGTCATCCAACTCCATCGAAAAAACGTGATGTCGCGCAAGCCTTCGAAGGAGGGGGCGTTCATCGCGCCAGCTCGCTCACCTGCTTCGCCAGCTTCGCGATCTGCGCCGCGAGCGGGTGCGGGCGGTCGACGCGGTGGATGAGCGAGAACGGCACGCGCGCAATGGCCGGCGAGGTGCGCAGCGCCACCAGCCGCCGCGCCTTGAGCTGCGCGCCGTAGCAGGCGCGCGGCAGCAGGCTTACCCCCATGCCGGCGGCGGTGAGCGCGGCGATCACGTCCATGTTGTTGCACGAGGCGGCGCTGCGGTAGAACGTGCCCGCGTCGCGGAACCAGCGCTCGATCACCGGGTAGTGGAACGACTCCTCCGACAGGCTCAGCACGGGCCAGCGCTGCAGCTCCGCGGGCTTGAGCACCTTGCCCGGGATCCGCAGCTTCGGGCTCGCCATCCAGACGAACTCGTCGTGGCCGAGGGGCTCGGTGCGGAACCCCGGCTCGGTGAGCTCGCCCGCGATGATCGCCGCGTCCAGCCGCCCGTCGCGCAGCCGCTCGACGAGCGCGCGCGTAAGGCTCATGTCGATGCGCAGGCTGATGCCGGGATAGCGCCCCCGCAGCGCGGCCACCAGCTTGGGCAGCCACGTGTTCGCGACCACGCCGACCACGCCCAGGCGCAGCACCCCGGTCACCGCCGCCGGGTCGCGGAATTGCGTCGTGAGCGAAGCGGCGAACTCCACCAGCTGGCGCGCGAAGGCGAAGAGCTCGTGCCCACGCGGGGTCAACGCCGCGCGGTGGCGCGAGCGATCGAAGAGGTCGGCGCCGATGTAGCGCTCGAGCTCCTTCACCCGCGCGGAAACGGTGGACTGCGTGGTGTTGAGCGCACGCGCCGCGTTGGCGAACGAGCCGTGCTCCACGATGCGCACGAACGTCTCCAGTTGCCGGATGTTCATCGCTGGCCCCTGCCTCCTGCTCCAGGCTTTCTGTCTTCTGTCTACTGCCTGCTGCTGCAGCTCCCGCCGCCATCGCACTCTTCGATGTAACTAGTACCAAAAATATCACTTTCTGCGATCAAGAGGACCAGCCTAGACTTGCTGGATGCTTCCCGACCTGACGCGCGCCCAGCCTCGCGGCGCCCCGGCCATCGAGGCCGAGGACCGTGCGTGGACCTACGGCGAGCTGGACGATCTCGCCAACCGCTACGCCCGCCGTTTCCTCTCGCTCGGGCTCGCACCGGGCGAGCGCGTGAGCTTCGTGTGCGCGAACGACGCGCGCCTCGTAGCCGCATATCTCGGCGCGTTCCGCGCGGGGCTCGTGGCCAACCCGATCAACAACCGCCTGCTGCCCGAGGAGATCGCATATATCGCGGACCACGCGGGCAGCCGCTGCCTGGTGGCCTCCGGGGAGCACCTGGAGGTGGTCGAGGAAAGCCTCGCCCGGCTGCAGGCCAGGCCGGCGCTGCTGGTGCTCGGCCGCGACGAGTCGAGCATGCCCCCCGCCGATCCGCTCGACCCGGCTCCACAGCCCGCGGATGGCGCGTTGCTCATCTACACCTCGGGCACGACCGGCAAGCCCAAGGGCGTGCTGCTCACGCAGGCGAACGTCATGGCGGGAATCGACTACGTGAGCCGCGCCTTCGAAATGCGTCCCGGCGATCGCACGTTCTGCGTGATGCCGCTCTTCCACACCAACGGCCTCATGTTCAGCACCCTGCCCTTCCTGCATACGGGCGGCACGGTGGTGCTGAAAAAGCGCTTCAGCGCGACCCGGTTCTGGAAGCAGGTCGCCGAGGCCCGCGCCACGACGGCGAGCGTCTCGCCCACGATCCTCGCGATGCTCCTCGAGCACGAAGCGGCCGCCCCGAGGGCCTCGGAGATCGCGCTCAGGTACATCAAGGTGGCCTCGGCGCCCACGCCCGTCGAGCTCGCGCGCCGCTTCGAGGAGCGCTTCGGCAAGGGACTGCTCCTCGAGACCTACGGACTCACGGAAACGACCGCGATCAACGTGTGGAACCCCCTCCATGGCCCGCGCAAGCACGGCTCGATCGGCGTTGCCCTCGCGCCGCAGGAAGCGCGCATCGTCGATGACGAAGGCAGGGAGCTGCCGCGCGGCTCCATCGGCGAGATCGAGATCCGCGGCGCCACCGTCATGAAGGAATACTTCCGCGACCCCGCGAACACGCGCAACGCGATCCGAAACGGCTGGCTGCGGACCGGCGACATGGCCCGCATGGATGAGGACGGCTTCCTCTTCATCGTCGGCCGCTCGAAGGAGATGATCCTGCGCGGCGGCGA
>CAMPHL010000391.1 GCA_946885905.1 uncultured Pseudomonadota bacterium
CTCCTGCAGCACGCCGATGTGCGCATAGCCGTGCATGGAACCGCTGCCGAGGGCGAGGCCGACCCGGACCCCCTTGGGTACGGCGAGCGGGGGGTAAGGCGCGGGCGGGTCGAAGCGGCACTCGCTCGCCGAGGCGGCCGCGAGCGTGCAGGCGGCCATCAATACCGCGGCCAGCGCCAGGCGGCCCAGCATGGATCAGCCCGCGAATACGCCGGGCGTCGCGCTTTCGCGCACGGCCTCGCGGTTCAGTGACATACCAGCACCGGCGTCTTCGTGCGGCTCAGGACTTCCGAGGCCACGCTGCCCAGGAAGATCCGCTCGATGCCGGCGCGGCTGTTCGAAGCCATCACGATGAGGTCGCAGCCCTCGTTGGCTGCGATGCGAACGAGGGCGTCGGCGGGCGAGTCGTCCGTATCCAGCACGGCCTTGGCCGGGACCTTCGCGCGCTTCGCGCGCGCGAGGACGCGGCGCGCCGCGTTGTTGGCGCGTTTCAGGCTGAGCTTCTCGTATTCCTCCCTGGACAGGGGCTGGGTGCCCGCGCCGCGGACTTCCCCCGGCTTGAACGCCGACCAGGGCTCCATGACGTGCGCGACGGTGATCCGGGCGCGGAGCTTCTTCGCCATCTCGACGGCGGCCTTCTCGGCGCGCGCCGACACGAGCGAGCCGTCCGTGGGTACGAGGATGTGGCGGTACATCGACGTGCCTCCTATCTGCAGACCAGGACGGGGATCTTCGCATGGGTGAGGACCTTCTGCGTTTCGCTGCCGAGGAGCAGCTTCGCGAGCCCCTTGCGGCCGTGCGAGGCCATCACGATGAGGTCGCACTTCTGGGCGCGCGCGGCCTCGACGATCGCCTCCCATGGATCGGAGTCGGTCGCGCAGACCTGGTCGCACGGGACGCCACCCGCGGCTGCGGCGACCTTCGCGGTCGCGCGGTCCGCGACCTTGCGCATTCCCTCTTCGTATTGCTCGCGCGAGTAGTAGGCCTGATAGGCGACCGCGCCTTCGCTGTAGATGCGCGGCCGGAAGGGCTCGATCACGTGGATCGCGGTCATCCGGGCACCCAGCTTCGAGGCGAGAGCCGCGGCCGCACGGGCTGCCTTGAGCGAAAGGTCGGAGCCGTCGGTCGGCACGAGGATGTGCGTGTACATGGATTCCTCAGCGGCAAACGAGCACCGGGGTCTTCGAGTGCGAGAGCACCTTCTGCGTCTCGCTGCCCAGGAGCACTCCGGCGAGCCCCTTGCGGCCGTGCGAAGCCATCACGATCACGTCGCACTTGCGGGAAGCGGCGGTCTTCACGATCGCCTCCCAGGGATGGCGGTCGAACACCGCAACGGTCTCGCAGGGCGCCTCCACGTCGCTCGCCACCTGCGCGAGGACCTCCTTCGCATTCGCGCGGAGGGTTCGCTCGTACTCGACCATGATGCGCGGCAACTGGAAGGCGGCCGCCTCGACGCTCGCGGGAGGATCCCAGGGCTCCATCACGTGGATCGCGGTCACCTTCGCCTTGAGGTTCTTGGCGAGCTTCGCGGCGGTGCGGACCGCCTCGCGCGAAAGGGCGCTGCCGTCGGTGGGGAGCAGGATGTGCTTGTACATGGAGTGCCTTTCCTGTCAGTCGAGCTCGTGGCTCATCATGGCCTTCAGGCCGGGAATGTCGAGGATGCGGATGTGCTTCTGCTGGACGGTGATGAGGCCCTCGTCCTGGAAGCGGGAGAAGAGCCTGCTCACCGTCTCGAGCGAGAGGCCGAGATAGCTGCCGATCTCCTCGCGGGTCATGCGAAGGTGGAAGTCGTCGCGCGCGTAGCCGCGGTCGAGGAAGCGCTGCGACAGGTTGGTCAGGAATGCCGCCAGCCGCTCCTCGGCGCGCATCGTGCCCAGCAGCATCATCACGCCCTGGTCGCGGACGAGCTCGCGGCTCATCACCTTGTGCAGCTGGCGCTGCATGCGCGGCTCCTCGAGGCGGCTGTAGGGGATCACGCAGACCTCGCTGTCCTCCAGCGCGATCATGTCGACCGCGTGCGTCTCGGTGCCGATGCCGTCCATGCCCATGAGCTCGCCCGCCATGTGGAAGGCCGTCACCTGGTCGCGCCCATCCTCGAGCACGACGCGGCTCTTGAAGAAGCCGCTGCGCACGGCGTAGATGGACTCGAACGCGGAGCCCACGCGGTACAGGCTTTCGCCGCGCTTCACGCGCTTGCGCGTGTACACAAGCTCGTCGAGGAGCGCGGGCGCGGAGCCGGCGAGCCCGCAGGGCAGGCACACCTCGCGCAGGTTGCAGGTGCTGCAGTGGGTCGGGACCGCGGCGAGCTTCGCGGGGCGGCTGCGGTTCTCGGTCGTGCGGACCAGCGTGAGGGTGTGCATGGCGGCGGGCTTCAGGGCGGGCGTGGCGGCGGCGTTCATCTCGTTGTTCCCCTTCTAGTGGCGATTGGCGATCTCGGCGATGACGCCGGGTACTCGGTCGAACTCGGTGGACTTGTCGAGGAAGTAGGCCGCCCCGGCGCGCTCGCAGGCGCGGCGGTATTGCGGCTCGGCGTGGTTGGTGAGGACCACGAACACGATCTCGGGGGCCTGCGGATGGAGGGCGCGCAGGACCTGCATGCCGCTCGAGCCCTCGAGATTCAGGTCGAGCAGGACCGAATGGGGCCTCAGGCTCAGGATCTCGGTGACGGCCTGGCTGGCCGCCCCGGCCTCGCCCACGACCCGCACGCCATCCAGCCGGCCGAGCATCTCGTGCAGGCGCGAGCGGATGGCGGTCGAATCGTCGACGATGTAGATGTTGGTGGAAGCGGTTTTCATGGAAGCCATTCTGGAAAACCTGCCGGCCGCGGCCCATCGGCGGCGGAGGATTCCGGGCCTCGGCGCTCGCCCTAGAAGGGGCCTAGGAAAATCCCTAGGGAAGGGGATTGATCCGGCGCAAGCCCCGGCGGCGGGGGAGTGAGTCAATGAGGGCCATGAGCCCGGCCGGCATCACGCTGCTGCTGATCGTCGCGTTTGCCGGCTTCGCCGCGCTCGCGTACCGCAAGCTCTCGATCCTCGCGCGGCTGAGGCCCGAGGTGCGCTGGGACCGGCCGGCCGAGAGGCTCCTCACGCTCGCGCGCAACGGCCTGCTGCAAGGGCGCATGATCCGGGGCGACCGGCGGCCGGGGATCATGCATGCGGTGATCTTCGCGGGCTTCCTGGCGCTGCTCGCCCGCAAGCTGCAGCTGATCGCGATCGGCTATGACGAGTCGGTGGCCTTCGAGGGCCTCGCCGGGGGCCTCTTCGCGGCCGGCAAGGACGTGGTGGAGGCG
>CAMPHL010000392.1 GCA_946885905.1 uncultured Pseudomonadota bacterium
CTTCCGGGCCGCCTTCGACATCTTCTTCACCGACGAGCGCATCGTCGAGGTGGACGTCCCCGGCCTCACGACGCCGATCCTGTCGCGCGTTCCCTACCGGAACGTTCCGCGGCCGATCTACCCGCTCGATGCCGGGATGAGCTGGCAACCATGAGCCGGCGCGTGCTCCTGGTCGCTTCGCTCCTCGCCCTGGCGATGCCCTCGCCCGCCATCGCGCAGGCCGACCGCTTCGCCGGAACCTGGGAAGGCCGGGTCGCCTGGGACTCCGGCGCCTACACGATGCGGCTGCGCTGCAGGTCGGCGAGCGACTGCGACACCGTCGTGATCGACGACAAGGCGAAGGACAGGGCAGGGGACATCAGGATGTCGTTCCCCGCCGCGAGCCCGTTCCCGGCCAAGGAGCCGCTGGGCAAGGCGCTGGCCTACGCCCTCGAGCACAAGGCCGAGAGCCTGAAGAATCGGGAATTCGCCGCGATCCACAAGCAGCTCGCAGTCACCGTCACCCCGAAGACCGAGCTCGACACCTGCATCGGGCTCGACCCGAAGGACCGCCAGTTCTTCGTGGTCTGCACGATCCGCAACCCCGCGTCGTTCCGCCCCGCCCTGCTCTTCTTCGGGTCGATGATCGGGCTCTGCGGGCAGGGATTCTGCAAGTACGTCGTCTATCCGCTCGTAAGGACCGGCTCGTAGTCGCGCGAGCGCGCTCCGTAGTGCCAGCAAGGACTGGCGGACCGCGCGCGGCTGCTGCAGGCAGGCGCTAGCCGGAAGGCGAAACCCGCCGGCGGCGCGAAGCGGGCGGACCATGCCCGCGGCCCTTGCGCGGTGGAGCTGCGCGCGCTTCTCCAGCCGTTGGCGGCGCCTCTTGCCGCCGAATGAGCCGCTCCCCCTCGGACACCAGGAACTCGCGGAAGGCTTGCGCAATGCCCGGCAGCCGCCGGTCGCGAAGGCGTACGACGTACCACTGGCGCATTACCGGGAACCCCTGCACCTTGACCATCGCCAGGCGGCCCAGCTCCAGCTCCACCTGTACCGCGTGCGCCGACAGGAACCCCAGCCCGAAACCTGCGGCCACCGCCTGCTTGATGGTCTCGTTGCTCGCGATCTCCATGTCGATGCGCGGGGCGATGCCGGCCTCGACGAAGGCCTGGTCCATCGCGAGGTGGGTGGCGGAGCCGGCCTCTCGCGTGATGATGGGCTCGCGGGCGACGATCGCGAGCGCGACGGAGCGCCGGCCCGCGAGCGGATGTCCGGGCGAGGCCACGATCACATGCGGATGGGGAGCGAAGGCCTGGACTTCGAAGCGCGGCTGCGTCGGCGGATAGCTCATCACGGCGAGATCGACGCGATGGCCGGCGAGCTCTTCCAGGAGCTCGTCCCGGTTGGCCACGGTGAGGCGCAAGCCCATCTTCGGGTGCCGATCGCGGAAGGCGGCGACCAGCCACGGAAAGAAGGAGTCGCCCGCGTTGATCACGCCCACGTCGAGGATCCCGCGATCGACCGAAGCCAGCCCTTCGATCGCCTCCTCCGCGTCGCGCACCAGGCCCAGGATCTCCCGCGCGCGCGTGAGCGCCGCTTCGCCCGCATGCGTGAGCCGCAGGGTGCGTCCCCCGCGCTCGAAGAGCGCGGCCTTCGCATGCCCCTCGAGCTGGCGGATCTGGATCGATACCGCCGGGGGCGTGAGGTGCAATTCCTCCGCCGCGCGCGTGACGGAGAGGTGGCGTGCCGCGCACTCGAACACGCGCAATTGCCGGAGGGTCGCGTTCTTCATTAAGTGATCACTTAATGAAATGGTAACGAGATTTTACTTTAACTTAATGGCAACGGCGACTAGGCTGGATCGATGCAGGACGACCTCGCCGACCTCAACCGCGCCTTCTGGGACCTGGGACTGCGCTTTTCCTGGGACGAGGAGACGTGGGCCGCGATGACCTCGCTGCCGGACCTGCGCGCGCGGCTGCAGCATTACCTGCAGCAGCACCATCCGCACCTGCTCTCGGTCTACGACGTGGACCAGCTGCGCGGAATGATCGAGGAACGGCTCGCCAACCCGGTGGATGCCCGGGTCGGCATGGAAGCGCACAGGTCGTTCTGACCCTTCGGCCGCCCGCTCCCCGGCAAAAGGGGACTAGGAGGCGAGCTCGGCGCGTCCCTTGAAGTAGTCGAGCGCCTCGGGATTGGCGAGCGCTTCCAGGTTCTTCACCGGCTGTCCGTGCACGACCGCGCGCACCGCGAGCTCGACGATCTTGTTCGACTTCGTGCGCGGGATGTCGGGCACCTGGCAGATGACCGCCGGCACGTGCCGCGGCGTCGTGTTGGCCCGGATCACTTCCTTGATGCGCCTGGCGAGCGCGTCGTCGAGCGTGAGCCCTTCGCGCAGCCGCACGAAGAGCACCACGCGCACGTCGTTCTGCCAGTCCTGGCCGATGACGATCGACTCGACCACCTCGTCCAGCTTCTCGACCTGCCGGTAGATTTCCGCGGTGCCGATGCGCACGCCGCCGGGGTTGAGCACCGCGTCCGAGCGCCCGTAGATCACCATGCCGCCGTGCTCGGTGAGCTCCGACCAGTCGCCGTGGCGCCACACGCCGGGGAAGCGCTCGTAGTAGGCCGCGCGGTACCTGGCCTCGCCCGGATCGTTCCAGAATCCGAGCGGCATCGTCGGGAAGGGCGCCGTGCAGACGAGCTCGCCCTTCTGGCCCACGGGGAGCGGCCGCCCGTCGTCGTCGAACACCTCGACCTTCATGGCGAGCATCCGGCACTGCAGCTCGCCCCGCCACACGGGCAGGATCGGCGTGCCGCCCGCGAAGCACGCGACGAGGTCGGTGCCGCCGCTGATGGACGCAAGGCAGATGTCCTTCTTCACGTGCTCGTAGACATAGTCGAAGCCCTCGGGCGCGAGCGGCGAGCCGGTCGACAGCAGCAGGCGCAGCTCCGGTAGCCGGTGCGAACGGATGGGATCGACCTTCACCTTCGCCACCGCGTCGATGAACTTGGCCGACGTGCCGAAGTGGGTCATGTCCTCGGCGGCGGCGAAGTCGAAAAGGACGTTGCCGCGGCCCATGAAGGGCGAGCCGTCGTAGAGGAGCAGCGTGGCGTTCACGGCGAGCGCGGAGACCAGCCAGTTCCACATCATCCAGCCGCAGGTGGTGAAGTAGAACACGCGGTCGCCCGGCTTCACGTCGCAGTGCAGCAGGTGCTCCTTCAGGTGCATGAGGAGCACGCCGCCGGCCCCGTGCACGATGCACTTCGGCACGCCGGTCGTCCCGCTCGAGTAGAGGATGTAGA
>CAMPHL010000393.1 GCA_946885905.1 uncultured Pseudomonadota bacterium
TACTTGTGCCAGGCCCAGGCCTGGCACAAGTACCTGTCCCGTACCTGGCCCCGGTTGCGGTTGAGGGCGAGCTTCCGCCGTACGTGGAGCTCGTGAAATGGCGGCGCGACTTCGTGCCGCCGCGGGATGCGGCGCTGGTGGGGCGCTCGCTGGAGATCGCGCGACGGCACGTGGAGCGCATCCCGGCATCGAACCCGTTCCCGAAGTTCAAGGAGCGCTTCGAGCGGGACATGGGGCGCCTGGTGTGCAAGCAGCTCTGCTTCCACGATTACTCGTTCGCGAACCTGCGCCAGTTCGGCGCGGCCTACGAGCTCGCCGCCACGTGGCTGCGCTGGCTCGCGGGCCACGGCATCGCCAACGTCGACCAGCCGGCCGAGGCGCTCCAGGCGATCGCCGATGGCGCGAAGGCATTCCAGTTCCAGCTCGCGCGCGCCGTATCCCGCGGTCGTGCGCTCGACACCGCCCCCCTGGACGCGATGGCGACGCGATGGGACGAGGCGATGGAGCGGCTGCGCAAGCGCCTCGCCTGACCATGACCAAGTTGCCGCCGGAGGTTCGCGGAATGCTCGAGCCGGTGGTGTCGCGCGCGCTGGACACCGGCTGGCGGCTCGCGCGGGCCGACCAGGACGCCTGGCGAGACGCCCAGGTCCCCGGGACTGTCGCCGCCTGCCTGCACGGCGACCTCGACATGCCCGGAGACTACGACGCGCACGACTGGCGGTACGCGACGTCGTTCGAACGGCCTGCGGTGGGCACGCGCAACTACCTCCGCTTCGACGGGCTCGCAACGATCGCCGAAGCCTGGTTGAACGGCCGCAAGATCCTCGAGAGCCGCAACATGTTCGTGCCGCACCGGGTGGACGTCACCTCGCTGCTGCGCGACGTGAACGAGCTCACCATCGAATTCCGCGCGCTCGACCGCGAGCTCGCCATCCGCCGCCCACGCCCGCGTTGGAAGACGCGCCTCGTCGATAACCAGGCCTTGCGGTGGATTCGCACCACGCTCCTGGGCCGCATCCCGGCCTGGACCCCCGCGGTGCCGGCCGTGGGACCGTGGGGCCCGGTGGTCCTCGAGAGCGTGTCCCGCGCCGACGTCTCCGATATCTCGGTGGGCGCCTCCATCGACGTTCCTTCCCCTCCGTTGCCAGGGGGCGGGGGTCGGGTCGGCATCGTTCGCATGAGCGCCAAGGTCGACCCGCTCGACGGACTCACCCTCACGGCCGCCCGCTTGCGGGTGGGCGACACGATCGGCGCGATTTCCATCAGCGGCGACCGCGTCGAAGGCGAAATCGTCATCCCCGATCCCCCGCTCTGGTGGCCGCACACGCATGGCGAACCCCGGCTCGTGGACTGCCACCTGGAGCTGGACCTCGACGACACCCGCGTGACCATCCCTTGCGGCTGCGTGGGTTTCCGCGACCTCCTCCTCGACACGAGCGCGGACGCGGTGCGCTTCGTGCTGAACGGCGTCCCCGTGTTCTGCCGCGGCGCCGTCTGGACTCCGCTCGACATCCTTCGCCTGCGTGCATCGCCCGGGGAGCTGCGCCGCGCCCTCACCCAACTGCGCGACGCTGGCGCGAACATGGTGCGCGTCGGCGGCACAATGGCCTACGAGAGCGACGACTTCTACGCGCTCTGCGACGAGCTGGGCCTCATGGTGTGGCAGGACTTCATGTTCGCCAACATGGACTACCCGATCGGGGACGCCGCGTTCCGCTCACAGGTCGGGGCCGAGGCCTCGCATCAGGTAAAGCGCCTCGCCGCGCATCCCTGCCTCGCCGCCTGGTGCGGCGGCAGCGAAGTGGCGCAGCAGGCCGCGATGCAGGGACTGGGGGCGGAAGCGTGGGGCGGCGAGCTCTTCGAGCAATTGCTGCCGGAGATCGTGGAGCGGCACCATCCGGGCGCCGCGTACTTCCCCTCGTCGCCTTGGGGCGGCGCGCTGCCCTTCCACTCGGGAACCGGCATCGCCCACTACTACGGCGTCGGCGCCTATCGACGCCCGCTCACCGACGTGAAGCACGCGGGCGTCCGGTTCGCGACCGAGTGCCTGGGCTTCTCCAACGTGCCCGACGGCGAACCCGCGCACCCACCGCACCATCCATGCTGGAAGGCGCGCGTGCCGCGCGACAGCGGGGCGGGCTACGACTTCGAGGACGTTCGCGACCATTACCTGCGCGAGCTTTTCGGACGCGACCCGGTCCAGCTTCGCGCCACCGACCTCGAGCGCTACTACGCCGCCTCTCGCGTCACGAGCGGCGAAGTGATGGCGCGAACGTACGCCGAATGGCGCGCGCCCGGTAGCACCTGCGGTGGCGCGCTCGTCTGGCTTCACCGCGACCTGTGGGACGGCGCGGGCTGGGGCATCGTCGCGGCCGATGGGACGCCCAAGTCGCCGTACTGGTACCTCAAGCGCGCCTGGTCGCCCGTGGCGGTGCGGCTTACGGACGAGGGGCTCGATGGATTCTCGGCGCACGTGATCAACGAGAACGCCGAGCCGCTCGAAGCGCGACTCGAGATCGCCTGTTATCGCGATGGATTGCCGACCGAGGATCGCGGCGCCATCCAGGTCGGCCTCGGAGCACGCGAATCGAAGACCTTCCCTGTGGACGCGATCCTCGGGCGCTTCGCCGATGCCACGCACGCGTACCGTTTCGGCCCGCCAAAGCAGGACGTCGTGATGGCGCGCCTGGTCGATGCGAAGGGCGCAGTGCTTTCGGAAGACGCGTGCTTCCCGGGCGGCCACGACTTGCCGCGCATGGCCGGCGCGAAGGTCGAGTCCTCTGCGAAACGCCTGCGGGATGGCGCGATCGAGGTCACGCTGTCGGCCGATCGCTTCCTCCAGGCGGTGTCGGTCGACTCCGCGGGCTATCGCCCGGACGACAACTACTTCCACCTCGCGCCGCAGGTTCCCAGGCGCGTGGTCTTCAGGCCGCTCACCGAGGCCGCGCCTGCGTTTTGCGCGTGGCTGCAGCCATTGAACGCCCCCGGCATCGCCGTGCGCGCCCGGATGGAGGAGCGCGATGCGGCGTGACGATCCCGCCCTCCTTTCGCACGATGCGGCCCGCGAGGAGACTGCCTTGCGTCGCGCGACGTACTTCGGCGAGGGCCTCTTCGGCTGGTACCACGCGCCCCAAGGGCCCTCTCGCGACTGTGTCGCGGTGATCTGCGCGCCATTCGGCCCCGAGTACACGCGCTCGCACCGCACGCTGCGGCATCTGGCCGATCGCCTTGCCGCTTCCGGTGTCGCCGCCCTGCGCTTCGATTACGAAGGAACGGGCG
>CAMPHL010000394.1 GCA_946885905.1 uncultured Pseudomonadota bacterium
TTCGATGTAGGCCATGAGCGCAACGGGATCGGGCTTCATGACCTCGCAGCGCTGAGGCTTCTTCTCGATGCCCTCGAACCCGGCGGGCCGCGGCGCGTGCTCGCCGAGCGCCTCCACGATGGTCTCGTCGAACTTGGCGGGGAGCGCGGTTTCGAGGCAAATCGTGGGCGTGCGAGAGTCCTTGAGGCGCAATGCGACCTTCACGCCGTCGGCCGTATGGGGGTCGATAACGCGGCCGAACTTCTTCCTGGCAAGCCGGATGGTCGCCAGCCGGTCCTCGTGCGTGCTGCGGCCGCTGCCGAAGCCCGACTCCTCCTCTATCCACTCCCAGGCGTTGTCCGTGGAGAGGTCGAAGCCACCCTCCCCTTCGACCTGCTTCCACAGCCACGCCACCTTGTCCGAATCCTTGCCGACCGCATCCCAGATGAAGCGCTCGAAGTTCGAGGCCTTGGAGATGTCCATCGACGGGCTCGAGGTCGCCGCGACGTCGGCGGCCTTGCGCGGGCGATAGCGGCCGGTGCGGAAGAACTCGTCCAGTACGTCGTTCTCGTTGGTGGCGAGGAAGAGGCGCTTCACCGGCAGCCCCATGCGCCTGGCGACGTGGCCGGCGAAGATGTTGCCGAAATTGCCTGAGGGAACGGCGAAGCTAACCTGCTCGTCGTTCGAGCGGGTCGCGGCGAAGTAGCCCTTGAAGTAGTAGACCACCTGCGCCACGACGCGCGCCCAGTTGATCGAGTTGACCGCCCCGATCGCATGCTTCGACTTGAACGCCGCGTCCGCGTTGACTGCCTTCACCATGTCCTGGCAATCGTCGAACGTGCCCTCGACGGCGATGTTGAAGATGTTGGCGTCCGTGAGCGAATACATCTGCGCCCGCTGGAAGGCGCTCATGCGCCCGTGCGGCGAGAGCATGAAGACGTTCACGCCCCCGCGGCCCTTGAGTGCGTGTTCCGCGGCCGAGCCCGTGTCGCCGCTGGTCGCCCCGAGGATGTTGAGACACCTGCCCTGCCTCGCCAGCACGTTCTCGAAGAGCCGGCCCAAGAGCTGCATCGCGATGTCCTTGAACGCGAGCGTGGGACCGTTCGAAAGGTGCAGCAGGTGCAGGTTGCCCTCGAGCCTCGAAAGCGGCGCGATCTCCGCGGTGCCGAAGTTCTCAGGCGTGTAGGCCGCCTCGCAGATGGCCTTCAGCTCCGCGCCCGGGAAATCGTCGGCGAAGAAGCGCACGATCTCGAAGGCCAGGCGCGGGTACGGAAGATCGCGCATCGCTGCGAGCTTCGACGGCATGATGCGCGGCCATTCCTCGGGGACCATCAAGCCGCCGTCCGGGGCGAGTCCTTCGAGCAGGATGTCCGTGAAGGACTGCGAGGCCGCGTGGCCCCGGGTGCTGAGGTATTTCACACCCGGGATTCTACTGAATCGTCGCCGGCGAACGGCGGGGCCCCATCAGTTCACCTTGTATACGCCGATCACGGACACGCCGGTGGCGCCGCCAACGCCCTCGACGATCACCGTGTAGGCGCCGGGCTGCAGCGTGCGGTAGAGGCCCGACTCCCGCGGATCGCTCGGCGCGAGGCCGGCCATCTGCAGCTGCGAGGCGTTCGCGTCCGCCTGCCAGTCGTCGTTGGTCGCGATGGCCGTCTGGTCGGACGAGCGCACCAGCGTGATCTTCGGATTCGTCAGCGGGCTCGTGATGCCGTACTGCGCCAGCGAAGGTCCCGTGGCCGCGATCGCCACCGTCTGAGGCCCTGCCCCCTGAATCACGAACCCTCCGATCATGACGTCGATGCCCGTACCGACCCGACCGCGCGTGGAGATGTTCATCAGCGGGACCGTCGGGCCGCCTACCTCGTAAACGCCGATCACGGACACGCCGGTACCTCCACCCGCGCCCTCGACGATCGCCGTATAGGCGCCCGGCGGCAAGCTCACCAGCAACGCCGCCTCAAGCGAGTGGGATGGCTCGAGGCCGGCGACCTGCAGCTGCGAGGCACCCCCATCGGCCTGCCAGTCATCGTTCGTCGCAAGGATGCTCCCGTCGGAACGCACCAGCCGCAGCGTGGGGTTCGCCAGCGGATTGGAGATGCCGAACTGGCTGAGCGACGGCCCGGTCGCCACGATCGCCACGGTCTTGTTCGCGGAGCCGCCGATCACGAAACCCCCAATCACGACATCGTCGCCCGTGAGTACCTGGGCTCGCGTCGAGATGTTCGCAAGGCGCGGCGTCTCCGAAGGCGGCGTGGCGTATTCGACGATACCCTCGCGCGGCACGATTGCATCGATAGCGAAGGTAATGCGTGTTCCATCGAGGGACATCGCTGAATCGGAAGCGGCTCCGGCGAGGCTCGCCCCGCTGAAGACCGGCGCCCAGGCAACGTCGCGTGAACCATCGGCGAGCGCATGCCGGGTCGCGCCTGCAATGAGGGAATTCTGGATGCCACCTGTATACACATGCGCCGAGGAACGCGCGATCGTGAACACCAGGTTTGAGGCGAGGTTGCCCGCATTCCACGCGGTATCCAACGCACCGGTCGCGAGGGCGACACGGGCGAGCTTGCCCGAAGGCTGGCCGCCGATGGAGTTGAAGTCACCACCGACATATAAGTGCGCGCCGGCGGTGAGCAGCGCCCGGACGCTCCCGGTGGGATTCGGATCCCATGAAAGATCGGCAACACCCGTCGCTTTGTCCAGCTTCGCGAGGTGGCGCTTGTTGGCGCCGATCATGAGCGGTCGTCCAACACCGCCGGCGATGATGGAGTTTCCGGTGATGGCGAGCGTGCGAATCCCCAATGCCGGCACGTCGCTGTTGACCGAGGGAACGAAGGAGTTGTCGAGGGCCCCCGTGGTCTCGCTCACCCGGGCGAGCCATCGCCGTGTCACCCCGCCCACCGTGGAGAAGAGTCCGCCGAGATAGATTGCGCCGTTGTCGGCCAGCATCACGCGCGGGGGGTCCGAGAGATTCGGATTCCACGCCCCGTCGAACGCGCCGGCGATGTCGAACTTCGCGGCGCCCATCCGAAGCACGCCACCCCAGCCCACGAAGTAGCCACCGACGTAGAGATGGTTGCCGTGAAGCAGGAGGCTGCTCACCGAGCCCTCAACCCCGGTCGTCCAGGCGGGATCGAGCGTGCCGTCGGCATTGAGGCGCGCGAGGTTGTTCCGCTCGACGCCATCCACGAACCTGAAGTCTCCGCCGACGTAGACCTTGCCGTCGGGTGCGCGCGCGAGTTTCCTGGCCGCTCCAGGCCTTAGCACGCGGGCCAGGAACAGCGGAA
>CAMPHL010000395.1 GCA_946885905.1 uncultured Pseudomonadota bacterium
CTCATCGTCCATCCGCGGATTGCCGGGCACGGGCCGACCCTCTTCGCGGGGCTGTCGAAGGCCGTCGATTTGAAGCTCGCTGGCAGGCACGAGCTCACTTCGGGTGCGGTCGCATTGCGATACGAGCGGCGGCCATGACCAACGCGAGCGGTGCGTGAAGGATTATTGGTTCCGGGAGGGATAAACTGGCCGCAGGAGGCCGCAATGTCCACTACCGAAAGAGTCATCCAACGCACCGCCACCGTCGAGCAGCGCGTCGACGCCATCCAGTCCGCCCTCGAGGCCAGGGGTTTGAAGGCCGCGGAAGCGGTCGAGGAGCTTTCCCACAAGGCGACCGAGGAGTGGGTGCCGCAGAATGGCGCCCGCGTCGTTGCCAGGGCGTGGGTGGATCCCGGATTCCGCAAGCGGCTGCTGGACAACGGCCGCGCCGCCGTCGCCGAGCTGGGCCTCGCGATGCCGAAGCACCACCGGCACCTGGTCGTCCTGGAGAACTCGCCCAAGGTGCAGAACGTGATCTGCTGCACGCTCTGCTCGTGCACAGCGTTCACGATCATCGGCTTGCCGCCGGATTGGTACAAGGACCTCGAGTACCGCTCGCGGGTGGTGCGCGAATCGCGCACGGTGTTGAAGGAGATGGGCCTCGATCTCGCCCCCGACGTCGAAATTCGGGTGTGGGATACGACTGCCGATACGCGCTACATGGTCCTGCCCGAACGTCCCGCGGGGACGGAGGGCTGGTCGGAGGAGCGGTTGGCCGCGCTCGTCACGCGCGACTCCATGATCGGCGTTGCGCGGCTGCAGGGGAGGTGAGATGGACGGCATCCACGACATGGGCGGGCGCCAGGGCTTCGGCCGCGTCCGCTACACGCTGAACGCCCAGCCGTTCCACCACGACTGGGAGGTGCGGGTCAATTCCCTCTACGCCTTCGCCGTGCGCAGCGGCATCTTCAACATGGACGAGTACCGCCATGCCATCGAGCGCATGGAGCCGCGTCATTACCTCGCCGCGAGCTACTACGAGCGCTCGCTCACGAGCCTCGCGACGCTGTGCGTCGAGAAAGGCCTGCTTTCGCGCGAGGAGCTGGAGGATCGCGCCGGCGGGGCCTTTCCACTCGCGCTTCCCAGCGCACCGGGCCGCGGCAACGCCTCCGACCGCGAACGCTTCGAGCCGGGCGAGCGTGTCCGCGTGAAGACCGACCACGTGCCCGGCCATGTCCGGATGCCCGCCTACATCCGCGGCAAGACGGGAATCGTGGTGGGCGAATCCCCCGCCTACCCCTACCCGGACGCCCACGCGCACGGCATCGAAGCCGAAGACGAACCTACCTACGACGTGCGCTTCCGCGCCGAAGACCTCTGGGGCAGCTCTGCCGACCCGGCGCTCGTCCACGTCGGCGTTTTCCAGAGCTACCTGGAGCGCGTCGAGTAGTTGAAGGCCGCCCCCCTCTGCTTCGCGGCCTGCGGGGTCCTCGCCTTGTCCGCGGGCTGCGCGAACGTCGCACAGGTCACGTCCCTTTCCGAGCCGTCGTGCCGCGAGTTCGTGGAGCTTGCGTTCGTCAGGACCTTCACCGGACAGGGGGAATCCGAAGAGGTCGCCGCCCGGCTCGCCAGGTCCACGACCGCGCGCCTGCAGTCGTGGGCTCTCGGTCCGCGCCCCTTCCTCGTCGCATCGCCTTCGGGAGCCGACTATTCGTTCTTCGTCGAGCGCAAGCCGGAGGCCTGCCTCCTTCGTCTCTATGGCCGGCAGAAGGGCTTCGTCTCCTACACCAACAACATCACCTACATCGCGACCGAGCCGCTCGGCCCGTGCCGGTGCGCCGAGTGACGTGGAAGCCGCGCTCGTCCTCCGTCCGGCCGGCGACTTGCTGAAGCCGGTCCGCTAACCGACCAGCTTCACGATCCGCGCGATCAGGGCGTCGCGATGCGCGCTGCGGCTGAACGTGTGGTCGGCGCCGCGGACGTGGTCGATCGTGAGCAGCCCCGCGCGAGCCGATCGCCGCGACGCGAGCTTCGCTTCCGTGGCGAGGATGGTCTCGGCCGGCTCGCCGTCGGACTGGATGAAATGGAGCGGACGCCGCAGCTCCCGCAGCGTACGCAGCTCGCGTGAGAGGCGGGTGCCGCTCGCAGGCGAAATCGTCTCGCGCAAGTCGTCCCAGCGTCCGCGCGCCGTCCTGGCCGCATGCGCCCAACCCACGCGGGCCAGGCGCATGAGGTCGACCTCTCCACGCAGGAGCTTCTTCCAGCGCGCCGGATCGCGTGCGGCCGAGCGATACGCCGCCACGCTCTCGTAATGGTTCACGGTCGTGTCGAGGCTCAGGCCTTCGCGCCATTCGAAATACCAGGGGTTCATGGCGATGAGGCGCTCGATCGACGAGTCGCGAATTTCGAGCCCCGCCCTGAAGACGTGATAGGCGCCGGAGCAGAGCCCCGCGAGGATGAAGCGCACGCAGCCTTCCGCGCGCAGGTATTCCAGGGCGGCCCGGATGTCCTCGATGGGCCTCGCGACGTACGGATGGTTTTCGCGCCCCGGCCCGCGCAGGACGCTGTCGCCGATGCCTTCGAAATCGAAACGCAGCACCGGGTGCCCGACGCGAGCCAGCTCGCGGGCGAGGCGAACGTAGAGCCGATGGGGGCCGACGTGGTGGATCGAGCCCGCGTTGAGGAGGACGATCGCGGGCTTGTCCGCACGCGTCGAGGGTTTGGCCAGGATGCCGAAGAGGTGTTCGTCGGCGCCGAAGCGGGCAGGGACCTCTTCGAAGGTGCCGAGCACATTGGACGCTGGGCCGTTGCCGCGGCTGCGGCGCCCGGTACGACGATCCCCGTCGGCCCGGGGCGGCCCAAGCTCGGTGTTGCGCACCACCCACTCCCGAATCATCTCGAGCGCGGCATCGGGCACCACGGTGAACTGGTGGTCGGCCATCATGCCGTTCCAGCCCGGTGCGGCGATGCGCTCGTGGATGTCGAGCGAGGGATCGCCGGCGAGGTCGTCGCGATCGACGACGAGGACGCGCGCGCCGGCCGGCATCGGACGCCCTGCGAGGTCGAGCGCCTTCAGGGCCTCGAACGTTTCGCGCGCGAGCACGAAGCCGGCGGCTTCGATGGCGTCGCCTTCGACCTCTGCGGCCGTCGCCGCGGTCAACGCCATCGCCTGCAGCTCGCGCGCATACGCGCGGCCCTTGACCACGGGATTCCAGAGCACGAGCAGGTCCGCGCCGACGGCTTCGGCTTCGAGCGCGGCCAGGGTCGCGCCAAGACGCA